>JASIBJ010000124.1 GCA_030045215.1 Streptosporangiaceae bacterium
GTTCTTCACGATCCAGGAGCAGGGCTGGTTCGAGAGCCTGATGTGGCCGCCGCTGTTCAACCAGGGCAACGGCCAGAACCCGAGCGTCAACTACAACACCAGCCTCGGCAACCCGCCGGTGTACTCGGACAACGACACCGTCGTCACGCTCACCATCAAGCACTGGAAGTGGTCGGACGGCCAGCCGGTGACGACCAGGGACATCATGTTCTGGCTGAACATCCTCAAGGCGAACAAGACGCAGTGGGCCGACTACACACCAGGGCAGTTCCCTGACAACGTGACGTCGATCAAGGTCGTCAGCCCGTACGAGCTGGTCATGAAGCTGAACAAGTCGTACGCCCCGGCCTTCTTCACCGGCAACGAGCTGTCGCAGATCACGCCGATCCCCCAGCACGTCTGGGACAAGATCAGCGCCTCCAGCCCGGTCGGCAACTACGACCAGACAACCTCGGGCGCGCAGAAGGTGCTGGCGTACCTGCAGGACCAGGCCAAGGACCTGAAGACCTACGCTACGAACCCGTTGTGGCAGACGGTGGACGGCCCGTGGAAGCTGACCGGGTACACGCTCACCGGCAAGGTGACGTTCGTGCCGAACACGGTCTACAGCGGGCCGGCCAAGCCGAAGGTGTCCCAGTTCGTGGAGATCCCGTTCACCAGCCAGGATGCCGAGTACGACGCGCTGCGGGCCGGCGACCTGACGGTCGGCTACATCCCCGCCAACGACTACGACACTATTTCCGAGATCGAGTCGCTTGGCTACAACGTAGCGCCCTGGGAGGTGTACGGGTTCAACTCCATCTTCATCAACTTCAACAACCCGACCCTTGGACCCGTCTTCGGGCAGCTCTACATCCGGCAGGCGCTGCAGTACCTGCTGAACCAGCAACTCCAGATCTCGAAGGTTTTCTCCGGGTACGCCCAGCCGGACTACGGCATGGTCGTCAACGGACCGGCGTCGGAGGAAGGCGCGGAACCAGACGCCTACCCGTACAACCCGGCCGCGGCCAAGGCACTCCTCGCCTCGCACGGATGGGCCGTTCATCCCAATGGCGTCACTACCTGCGCGCATGCTGGCACCGCTCCGACCGACTGCGGGGCCGGGATCAAGGCAGGCTTCCCCCTGGTCATCAACCTGCTGATCTACAGCGGCCAGCTGCAGCAGGAGATCGCCATGACGTCGTACAAGACGGTGGCGGCAACCGTGGGCATCGATATCAAGCTCGTCAACAACGTCAACGTGTTCGCTGCGGCGCCGGCGTGCACGGCCAGCCAGTCTGACTGCAGCTGGCAACTGGCCGACTGGGGCGGCGGCGTCTACACCCCGCCGAACGGCTACCCGATCGAGGCCGGCTACACCGACTGCGGCGGCAACAACAACCACGAGAACTACTGCGACCCGGCGCAGGACAGGCTCGACTCGGCCGCGGCCTCGGGCGGCGCGACCATGGCCAGCTACAACGCGTGGGAGAAGTTCATCTCGCTGCAGCTGCCGATGATCTGGCAGCCCAACGCCGACTTCGAGGTGCTGGCGGTCAAGAAGGGCCTGGACGGCCCGATCCCGGCCAACACCACGCTGTCCGTCTTCCCTGAGAGCTGGTACTTCACGAAGTGACGGTGGCACCGGGCATCGGGGAGGTCCCGGACATACCTCTGCTTGGATACCCGAGCAACTGGAGCGTTCGCGCGGGCGAGCTGATCGAGTTCATGGTCAGCGCCGACGTGCCCAGCTACGAGGCGGAGATCGTCAGGATTACCGGCCGCGGCCCGCGGCCCGACGGCAGCCCTCCGCTCAGTTACGTGCGCGTGCCCAGCGAGGTAGACGGCAGCTACCCGGGCCGGGTGCACCAGACCGTGTCAGGGTCGTACGCCGTCTGCGACCATGTCGAGCCCGCCGGGACCGGGGCGGGATCGGCCGCGGCGTGGGTATACCCGACGCTGCCGTCCACCGGCCGGTGGCAGAGCATCGTGACCTGGCCGGGCTCCGACGGCCGGCCGGGGCTTGCGCTCGGCCTCGACGGCGCCGGGCGCCTCGCCCTTCGCTACCAGGTGTCAGGCTGCCTCCTGCGCGCTGCCGAGCCGCTCGCCGCCAGCCGCTGGTACTACGTCGCGGCCAGCGTGAGCCCGGAGAGCGGCAGGCTCGTGCTCGTGCAACGCGAACGCGGTCCGCGCGGCGACCGCGAGGCCGCGGTGGTCCTGGGCGCCGCTGACGTTGCCGCCGTGCCCCTCGGCAGCCGGGCGTACATCGGAGCCCTTGGCCCCGGGGCGGCGCAGCCGGGCACCCTGACGTCGGTTGCGGCGGGCAGCTACAACGGCAAGGTCGACCGGCCGCGGCTGGTGCCCGAGGCGCTCGACGAGACGGCGCTGCTGCGCCTGGCCGACGACGCCGCGCAGGAGCACCGCGTGCGCGGGGCCTGCTATGTCAACGCCCCGCTGCGCCAGGTGACGGGCCACAACTGGTCCGGAGCCACGCTGGACTGGCGCGTCTGCCCGGCCGAGTACGAGGCCGTCTGGTACCACGACGACGACCTGGCGGACGCGCGCTGGCCGCCCGCGTTCGGCTGGCGGGTGCCCGAGGACACCCGCAGCGGCATGTATGCGGCGAGGATCACCGCCGGCGACCGGGAGGACATCATCTCGTTCTGGGTACGGCCCGCGCCCGGCGGTCGCACAGCGCCCCTGGCACTCCTCGTTCCCACCTTCACCTACACCATCTACGCGAACTTCTACCATCCGGCCCGCGCCGTGACCGCTGACGCCGGCGGCACCGACGACGAGGTAGCCGGCGCCTTCCTCGGAGAGCACCGCGAACTCGGCCTGTCGCTGTACTGCCGGCACCGGGACGGATCGGGGATAGCGCGCGTGTCAGCCCGGCGCCCGATGGTCGACCAGCGGCCCTGGCACCGGATCGTGACCAGGGGCAACGCGGGCCGCGAGCTCAGCGGTGACCTTTACCTGCTCGACTGGCTCGAGCGCGAGGGCATCGAGTACGACACCATCACCGACGACGACCTGCACGCCGAGGGAGCCGGCCTGCTGCTCCCCTACGCGGGCGTGGTGACCGGCGGGCATCCCGAGTACGTCAGCGAGGAGATCCTGGATGCCGTCGGCGCCTACATCGATGCCGGCGGCAACGTCGCCTACCTCGGCGGCAACGGCTTCTACTGGGTGACCACGGTCGCGCCAGAGGCGCCGTACCTGCTCGAGGTGCGGCGCGGCCGGAGCGGATCGAGGACCTGGACTGGCGGGCCGGGCGAGGGGCATCACACCACGGGCGAGCCCGGCGGCCACTGGGTCGATCGCGGCCGCGCCCCGCAGGTGCTGGTCGGGGTCGGCTTCGCCGCGCAGGGCGGCGGACCCGGCGCCGGATACCAGCGCACCGCCGACAGCGACGACCCGCGCGCCGCGTTCATCTTCGCCGGGATCGGGCGCGATGAGGTGATTGGCGACTTCGGCCTTAAGCTCGGCGGTGCCGCCGCGGACGAGATCGACCGGGCCGACGCTGCGCTGGGCACGCCACCAGGAACGCTTGTCCTGGCCACCAGCCGGGGCAGGCACGACGACAGCTATCAGCGTGCGGTCGAGGAGGTAGAGGAGATGTCCTCGCGCGAGGGCGGCTCGCGGTCGCCCTGCGTCAGGGCCGACATGACCTATCTCGAGACGCCCGGCGGCGGCTCGGTCTTCAGCGTCGGATCCATCGCCTGGACCGCGAGCCTGTCCCACGCCGACTATGCGAATAACGTGGCCACGGTCACCGGGAACGTGCTGCGCGCGTTCGCGCGGCGCCGCACGGGGTGTACCACATGACCCGTTTCCTGATCTACCGGCTCCTTCACTCGCTCGTTGTCGTGATCGGCGTCACGATCATCGTGTTCGTCTTGCTGCACCACCTGCCGGGCGGCCCCGCCCGCGCCATACTCGGCGCTAAGGCGACGCCGGTGACGATCGCCGCGTTCAACAAGCAGTACGGGCTGGACGCTTCGCTGCCCGTGCAGTACCTCAACTACGTCGACCAGTTGCTGCACGGGAACCTGGGCTATTCCTACAAGCTCAACATCAGCGTCGACTCGCTGCTCGCGCTCGACCTGCCCAAGACGCTGTTCCTGGTCGGCATCGCCTTCCTCATTTCCGCCATCATCGCGATCCCGATCGGCATTACCCAGGCCGTGCGGCGCAACCGGCTGGTCGACCATAGCCTGACCGGCGTCTCGTTCGTGCTGTACTCGATGCCCACGTTCTGGCTCGGCCTGCTGCTCATCGACCTGCTGTCGGCCCGGCTGCGGATCTTCCCGCCCGAAGCACCCCAGGGCACGACGCTCGGGCAGGTTCTCACCGACCCGCTCGCGCTCGTCCTGCCCGTGCTCACCCTCGTCCTGATCAACTTCGCTCTGTTCAGCCGGTACATGCGCGCCTCGGCCATCGAGAGCCTCACCCAGGACTACATCAAGGTCGCCCGATCGAAGGGCCTGCCCGAGCACAAGATCCTCTGGAGCCACGTGCTCAGGAACTCGATGCTGCCGATCGTCACGCTGCTCGGCCTCTCACTGCCGTGGCTGTTCACCGCCGGCCTCGTGATCGAGCAGATCTTCAACTACCCGGGGACCGGGCTGCTCTTCTTCACCTCGGCGCAGAGCCAGGACTACCCGGTCGAACTCGGCATCACCATTGTGATCGCCGTCACGACCGTGCTCGGCAACCTGCTGGCTGACATCGCTTACGCCGTTCTCGACCCGCGCATCAGGTACAGCTAGGGGCACCCATGACGATGTTCTCCCGCGCGCGGGGCGCCGCCGAGGTTGCCGGGCCGCCCGGTGCTGCCGAGGCGGCTCCGGCCGGCGGTGCCGTCCGGTCACGGACCCGCGTGCACGTGAGCCCGCTCGGCATGATTGGCCTGACGATCATCATCCTGGCCTGCCTGTTCTGCTTCGTCGGTCCGCTGCTCTATCACACCAACCAGGTAGCGTCCAACCTCGCCGCGGCCAACCTGCCGCCGGGCAAGGGCCGTCCGCTCGGCACCGACGACAACGGGTTCGACATCCTCGGCCGGCTGATGGTCGGCGGCCAGAGCTCGCTGGAGATCGGCGCGGCGGTCGCCGTCATCGCCACCAGCACCGGCGTGATCTGGGGCGCGATCGCGGGGTTCTGCGGCGGCTTCATCGACGCCGCGATGATGCGGATCGTCGACGTGATCCTGGCGATCCCGGCGCTGTTCCTGCTGCTGATCCTCGCGACCAGCTCGTCGCCGACCACCCTGGAATTGATCCTGGTGCTGTCGTTCCTGGCCTGGCAGGTCCCGTCGCGGCTGGTGCGGGGCGAGAGCCTGTCGCTACGGACCCGCGAGTTCGTGCAGGCCGTGCAGGTCATGGGCGGCGGCTCGGCGCGCTCGGTAATCCGGCACATCATCCCGAACACCGTGTCCACCATCGTCGTCAACGCGACATTCCAGGTCGCGGACGCGATCCTGATCCTGGCCGTGCTCAGCTACCTCGGTTTCGGGCTGCCGCCGCCGGCCGCCACCTGGGGCGGGATGCTGTCGAACGGCTCCAGCTACATCTTCGCCGGGTACTGGTGGCAGATCTACCCGGTCGGCGTCCTCATCGTCATCGTCGTCGTGGCGTTCAACTTCCTCGGTGACGCACTCCGCGACCTGCTCGACGTCCGGCTCCGGTAGGTGGTCACGATGAATGGCGGGATGCAGTGAGCGTGCTGGAGGTCAGAGGGCTCAGCGCTGAGATCCGGCTGCGCGACGCCACGGTGCACGCGGTCGACCATGTCAGCCTCACCGTCAACGAGGGCGAGACGCTCGGGCTGGTGGGCGAGTCCGGCTGCGGCAAGACGATGCTGGGCAACTCGATCATCCGGCTGCTGCCGCCGGGCGGGCGTATCGTCGGGGGCGAGGTGCTGCTGGCAGGCCGCGACCTGGTCCACCTGTCGGCCTCGGAGATGCGCAAGGTGCGCAGCGGCGAGATCGGGATGGTCTTCCAGGATCCGATGACCTCCCTCGACCCCACGATGCCGATCGGCCGTCAGATAGCCGAGAGCGTGCAGCAGCACAGGGACATGGGCCGCAAGGCGGCGCTCGAGCGGGCCACCGAGGTACTGGCGCTGGTGGGAATGCCGCGCCCGAGCGAGCGGCTCGACGATTACCCGCACCAGCTGTCGGGCGGACTGCGCCAGCGCGTGATGATCGCGATGGCGCTGGCGAACGAGCCGAGGCTGCTGATCGCCGACGAGCCGACCACCGCGCTGGACGTTACCATCCAGGCCCAGATCCTGGATCTCATCGACAGCCTGAAGACCCGGCTGCAGATGGCGGTCATCCTGATCACCCATGACCTGGGCGTCATCGCCGAGCGGGCGGACCGCACGTACGTCATGTACGCCGGCCGCATCGTCGAGCACGCGACTACCGCCCAGCTCTTCGATCAGATGCGCCACCCCTACACCGAGGCCCTGCTCGCGTCGATCCCGAAGCTGGACCAGGACTCCCGCCACCGGCTGTACTCGATCCCCGGCCTGCCGCCCGAGCTGACCCAGCCGTTCACCAGCTGCCGGTTCGCCCCGCGGTGCCGCTACGCGCAGCCCATCTGTCGCGAGCAGGATCCGCAACTCGGCGGGCCCGATCCGGCCCACGAGTTCGCGTGCTTCTTCCCCACCCAGACCAGCGCGGGGGATCTCGAAGCCATCGGCAAGCTCACGGACGCGGCCACGACTGCCGCGGGCGTCGTGATCGACCACGTCCCGGTCGCTCCGGACGGACAGGTCGCCCTCCCGCTGCTCCAGCTCGCCGACGTCAGCAAGGAGTTCCCGGTCACGGCCGGCGTGCTCCAGCGCAAGACCGGATCGGTCAAGGCAGTCACCCAGGTCAGCATCGATATCCGGGTCGGTGAGACGTTCGGCCTGGTCGGCGAGTCCGGCTGCGGCAAGACGACGATCGGCCGGATGATGGTCGCGCTGGAGCAGCCAACCGCCGGGCACGTCGTCTTCGACGGCAGCGACCTGGGTGTCCTTCCCCCCAAGCAGCTCCGCAAGCTCCGCAGCGACCTGCAGCTGGTGTTCCAGGATCCGTACGCTTCGCTCGATCCCCGGATGCACGTTGGCGCGATCCTGCGAGAGCCGCTCGCCATCCAGGCCATCGGCTCACGAGCCGTGCAGCGGCAGCGAGTCGATGAACTCCTGGACGAGGTAGGCCTGAGCCGCAGCGCGGCTCACCGGTTCCCGCACGAGTTCTCCGGCGGTCAGCGCCAGCGCATCGGGCTGGCCAGGGCACTCGCCCTGAGCCCGAAGCTGATCGTCGCGGACGAGCCGGTGTCGGCGCTCGACGTGTCGATCAGGTCACAGATCCTGAACCTGATGAAGCGGCTGCAGGCCGATCACTCGCTGACGTACCTGATCATCTCGCATGACTTGTCGGTAGTTCGGTACATGGCCGACCGCGTCGGAGTCATGTACCTCGGCCGGCTCGTCGAGATCGGCACCGTGCGGGACGTGTACGAGCGCACGGCGCATCCCTACACCTCCGGGCTGCTCGCATCGATTCCGGTGCCGGCCCCCGACCACAAGCGACAGGCCGGCGGCGGCGTCACCGGTGAGCTGCCCTCCGCCCTGGACCCGCCGTCGGGCTGCGTGTTCCGGACCCGCTGCCCCAGGGCTCAGCCGCTTTGCGCCGAGGAGGTCCCGCCCGCGCTCCCGTTCGGCGGCGAGCACCAGGCCGCCTGCCACTTCCCGCTCCAGTCGCCGGTCGCCCCCGCTGCTCCGGCCGACACTGCTCCCGTCAGCTGAGCGCCTGTCGATGCGCGGGTCCGTCAGGGCGGCTGACCGGGCGGCCCGCCGGCTGGCCGCGGCCGGGCCTGTCGCCGGAGCGTTCAGGACCGCCTCCGCCCCGTGACCCAGTCGTAGCGCACATCATCGTCGATGATCGGGCCGCCCGCGCGCGAGCCGACGCCCGCGCCTCCGTCCACGTGGCAGACGGTCCCGGTCACGTAGCTTGCCGCGCTTGAGCACAGCCACAAGACGAGGTTCACGACCTCCTGCGGTCGGCCCGGCCGGGCCAGCGGGAGCGTCGGGATGCGGCGGGACAGGCTCTCGGCCATTACCGGCGGCAGCGGCTTAGGCTGGGTGTCGATCAAGCCTGGGCTGACGCAGTTGACCAGGATCCCGAACGGCGCCAGCTCGATCGCCGCCACCCTGGAGAAGCTCTCGGTCGCCGCGCGGCTACTCGCGTACGCGGCTGCGCCGGCTGAACCGCGGCTGCTCACGCCGGAGGAGAAGTTGATGATCCGGCCGCCCTCGCCCTGGTCGATCATCGCCTGGCCGGCCCGCTGGGTCATGAGGAACGTGCCGCGGCAGTTCACCGCGTAGACCGTGTCCCACACCTGGACGGTCTCCTCCAGCAGGCTGGTGTGGGGAGCGACCGCCGCGTTGTTCACGCAGATGCTGAGCCGGCCGAAGCGCCTGACCGCCTCGTCGACGATGCGCGCCGCGTCGTCGGGCTGGCTGACGTCGGCGCATACGGGCACGACCGAGTCGGGATACGGCGCGCACGTCTGCGCCAGCCCCTGCTCGTCCCGGTCGGCCGCTACCACCCGACAGCCGCAGTCGGCGAGCGAGCTGACGAGAGCCTGGCCGACTCCCCTGGCCGCGCCGGTGACGACCGCGACCTCGCCGGAGAAGTCATAGGTGACGTTCATGTGGCCTCCTGGCGGCGTAGCGGACGCGGCGTCATGACGCCATGCGGCTCAGGGCGAGGGTCTGGCGACGCTGCGCGAGCAATTGCTTGATGGCGGGCGGCCCGCCCGCGCGGACGGCCAGGTGCACCTTCGTGAGCGCGAGCTGCGCCGCTGCGTCTCCCGCGAAGGCCTGGCAGCACAGCTCGGGCTCAAGGTTGGCGGCAGCCAGTATCGCTCCGGTCGCGCCAAGCGGCCCGGCCAGCGCCAGCAGCGCCGATGAGCCCACGTACGTGAACCCCGGGTAGTTCGCGATCTCGTCGAGTAGCCGGTCGGGGTCGCCCGAGGAGTCCTTCTGGCCCGCCACCGGCAGGCGGGCCAGTTCGCTGACCGGTACGCCGGGCGCGGACAGCCACGGAATGTGGTAGGCGAGCACCGGCCGGCCCGCGGCGGCCGCCGCGATGGCGCTGAAGTAGCCGGCCAGATCCTGGCTGCCCGGCGGCGGCCAGGCGAGGACGGCGTCGGCACCGGCGGCGACGGCGGCGGCGCTTAGTTCCGCCGCGCGGCCCACGGCCGCATCGCCGGTTCCGGCCAGCACTGGTATCTGCGCCGGTACCGCCGCGCGGACCGAGGCGACCAGTGCGGCGCGCTCGTCGTCGCTGAGCGTGGCTGCCTCACCCGTAGTGCCGCAGACCAGTATCCCGCGCATGCCGCGGCCGGCCAGGTCGCTGGCGAGCGCCGCGGTCGCGGCATTGTCGACGCTGCCCGTGCTGTCCAGGAGCGTCACGAGTGCGACGCCGACCCCGGTGAACAGATTCATCGCAGACTCCGCCCGGTCGGTGCGCGGCGGCGCGCCGACGCCGCGTGGCACGATTTTAGTCGACAATCAGCAATTTACGGCAGACCGGGCGCTGAGTCGGAACTCAGGCCCGGTCACGGCACTTGACCGGTTCGGGGCATGCCGGTTCACGCCGAGACCCGGCCATCGCCGGACCGCGTTGATTCGAACTCAGGGAAGCCGGCCAGGTAGTGGGCGCGCAACTCGGCTCGCAGCCGGGCCAGGTCGCCATCACTGACCGCTTCCACGATCCCCAGGTGGCGCCTGACCGTCTCGGCCATATCGATGCGCTGGCGCTCGAGTTCCGCGCGCATGAGCGCCCCCATCTGGCTGTTGAGCATGCTCCACAAGTCTTTGATCCGTCGCCGGCCGGAGACGTCGATCAGCACCTCGTGAAACTGGGTGTCGCTGTCGACGAGGGCGTCCATGTCATTGAGGCGCGCGGCGACGGACATGTGCTCAAGGGCGAGGCGCAGCCCCTTCACCAGATCCTTGCGGCGGGTGCCGAGGCCGCCCTCCAGGCTCGCATCCTCCAGCACGTACCTCGCGAAGCAGACGTCCTCGGCGTCCTCGATGGACATCCTGGTGACGACGCTGTAGCGCCGCGGCACGATGTCGATCAGCCCCTCGGCCTGCAGGCTGCGCATCGCGTCCCTGATCGTCCCCCGGCTTACCCCGAACTCTGCGGCCAAGTTGGCCTCAACCAAGCGGGACTCGGCAGGAAGCTCGTTGTTCAGAATGCGGTGACGCAGCGCGCGGGTTACCGCCTCGGGAAGTGACACATGCTCGAGAATGGTCCCGTACCTACTTCCTGCACCCCGGCCGTCGGCCGTCACTGTAGTTGCAACTCCGCCACCGCCAACGATTGCACAATCGCGGCCGACAGGCCGACGTGACCCGCCCGGTCAGGCACTGCCCGCAGGACCGGCGCCGGGCCGGTCAGGATCGGCGTCAGGCCGGGCCCGTGGCCGGGCTGCGGGCTACTGGCGTGCACGATCACGCCCACGCAGAGCCAGCCGCGGCGATAACCCATGTTGAAGCGAGCATCGAGGTCCAGGACCGCCACCAGGTCGCCGAGCAGCACGTCCTCGGCCGCGGTCAGCTGGAGGTCCAGGTCCCAGCCGACGGCGGGCCGGCCGATCCCGTTGCCGGCCAGCTTGCTGGGCACGACCAGGCGCACGCCCGCGGTCACCGAGGTGCCGTCGAGCGCGACCGGCAGCCGTTCGAGCGCGGCCGGAGCGGTGTTGAGGACGGTGACCTCAGGCGGGAAGCCTGGGGGATGCCAGCCCTGCCCGCACGCGCGCACCGTGACCTGGTCCGATGGCCGCATCCTGGCCAGGTCCTCCTGGTCGAAGCAGGCGATGACGCGGCCCTGCTCGCCGCGCTTGCCGGTGACCAGGCCGCGTGCCCCGGCCGCCCGCCCGGTCCTGACCGTGACCTGATTGCCGATGCAGGAGTAGATGGTGAGCGCGTGGCGCGCGGCCGGGTCGGGATGGACCAGGCACGCGCCAGGCGCAGCGTGGTCGGCGTCGCGGCTGAACGCTGACTCGCCGAGCTTGAGGCCGAGCACGATACCGCCATCGCCGGCCGGCACGTAGGGACGGCCGTCGGCGCCGATCCGGAACGGGCTCTCGCCGCTTTCCGGGTGCTCGGCGTAGCCGAGCAGGTTCACCGCGACTGCCCGCAGCGCCGCCGGGGTCACGAGGCCAGCTCCGGAGCGGCGTGCAGCCACGTGGCGAGGTTGGCCTCCGGATCGGTGACCACCTCGAAGGCCTCGGCCGGGCCGCTCAGCAGCGTGCTCGGACCCGGTCCGTGACCGAAGAGCATGCACTGCCCGGTCGAGATCACGCCGATGGTCAGGAAGCCGGGCGCGTAGCCGCGTCCGTAGCGGTGGTCGGAGTCCTCTAGCGCAACGATGTCCCCGATGCGCAGTCCTTCGAGCCCGAGCGACAGGTCCTGGCCGAGGCCCGCGTACGCGCCCATCAGGTCGGTGTTGGCGTACTCCGAGACCATTCCCGCGCCCGCGCCCACGGCATCGGCCGGCACCACCGCGGCCACGTGCACCTCGAGGCGGCCGGCGGCGGTCGTGCCGCCGGGCATGCTGGCTAGCAGCGCGGGCGAGCAGTTCTTCACCGTGAGCGCCGGATGCTCGGTGAGCGTGAGACCCTGGCCGATCGCCGTGACCGACACCTGGTCGCCGGTCGTGATGCTGGCCATCTCGGACGCCGGGAAGTCGACCAGGACGTAGGCATGCTGGCCGATCACGTGACCGACGGCGCCGGTCGCGGGGCCGGTGTCGACGACCACCTGATTGCCGACGCAGGTCAGGAACTGCAGGGCCATGTTGGCTCCGGCGCTGCGATGGCGGACCGATGCGCCCGGCTCCAGGTGGTCGGAGGCGTAGCCGGTAGCGGGATCGCCGCAGTGCACTCCGAGCGTGACGCCGCCCATGCCGGGCAGCGCGAACGGCTGTCCGTCCGGGCCGACCCGGTAGGCATGCCGGTCGGCCAGCGCCGGCCAGACCTCGCCGGTCAGTACCTGGCTGACCAGGCGCGTGACGTTGGACGCGACCCTCATGAGGCTGCCGAGGCGCGCGTACCCTGCGGTTCCCCTGCGACCTGCTCGCCGAGCGGGAAGCTCACCCAGGCACGCTCGCGGAAGGATCGCTCGAACGCGTTGATCGTCTCCTGCACCAGGGCGCCCTGGCCGAAGTCCCCCTGGGCCGGCCGGGCGGGATCGAGTATCTCATCGATGAAGTCGCTGATCAGGCCGGAGTAGAACAGGTACTCCCACGGCTCGCCCGAGTGACCGCCTGGCGGGAAATAGCTGGCGGGAATCTCGGCCTCGACGAACTCGACCGCGCCCTTGGTCGCGGTCCTGATCGTCTGGCAGATGCCGAACTCGTCCACCAGCCGGGCAATAACTGCCCCCTGCGAGCCGTAGATCCGCGCCTCGATGCCGGGGAAGTTTCCGACCGTCACGTAGGAGGACTGAATCGAGGCGAGCGCCCCCGACGCGAATTCGCCAATCCACATGTCCCCGTCGTCGATGTTGGCCCTGGTCATTTTGCCGGTGTCCCGGATCATCCGCTCCGGGACGAAGTTGCGCATCGCCCCGACGACCGCGGTGAGCGGCGACCCCAGCCACCAGTGCATGATGTCGATGATCGGGGCGCCGTAGCCCTCGATGGAGGAGACGGCGATCCGGGCGGGATCAGCGTCAGGATCGACCTGCCGCAGCGGCGTCGCCGGGTCAATCCACTGGCTGTTCTGCTCGAACCCGTTGAATATGTACGGCTCGCCGACGAACCCGGAGTCGATCAGGTCCTTGGCGTACTTGATCGCAGGCGCGTACCTGAACGTGAAGCCGAGTTTGGTTCGCAAGCCGCGTTCTGCGGCCAGCCGGGCCGCCGCCGCCGTCTGCCGGTAGTCGGGGTGCACCGGCTTCTCGCACAGCACGTGCTTGCCGGCCGACAGCGCGTCCCAGGAGACCTGGAAGTGCGGGCGGTTCCCGGTCGCGACGTCGATCACGTCGATGTCCGGGTCCTCCAGCAGGACACGGTAGTCACTGACTGCCCGCGGCACATCGACGATCCCGCGCGCCGTCGCCAGCGCGGTCTCGCTGACGTCGGCCAGCGCGACCACCTCGGCGCGCGGGTCGCGTAGCCAGCCTGGTATGTGCGCTACCTGGGCCCAGTGCCCAGTGCCGACCACCGCAACCCGGACCCGGTCTCCCGTCATGGCTTCCCGCCTCTCGCTCCGCCGCCAGCCGTTAGTACCCGGCCGCCCGGTCATAGACGTTGCGCAGCTCCCGGCCATCGAGCCAGCGCCTCAGGTTGTCGCAGAACAGCTCGGTGATCCGCTCGTTCTCGGCCGCGACCGTCGACGCCGAGTGCGGCGAGATCACTACATTCGGCATCGCCCACAGCGGTGAGCTGGCCGGCAGCGGCTCGGTCGCGAACACGTCGAGGAAGGCGCCGCCGAGGTGCCCGCGGGCCAGCGCGTCGATCAGCGCGTCCTCGTCGACTACCTGGCCGCGGCTTACGTTGACCACGACCGCGCCGCGGCGCATGAGGCCGAGCTGACGGGCTCCGACGAGCCCGCGGGTCTGCTCGGTGAGCGGGCAGGCCAGGATCAGCGCGTCTGTCTCCGGCAGCAGGTCGTCCAGCCGGTCGGAGCTGACGTAGGACGTCACGCCGGCGACGTCGTAGCTGTGCCCCGGCCGTCCTGCCCCCCAGACTTCCAGGCCGGCCAGGGAGAGCAGCCGCGCGACGGCCCGGCCGGTCCCGCCCAGGCCGACGACGAGCGCGCGGCGGCCAGCAAGCTGAGTCGAGGTGTACCGCTCCCAGTGCCGTTCTGCCTGCCAGGCGGCGAGCTGCGGCATGCCCTTGGCGAAATACAGCAGGCCGAGGAGCGCGAATTCGGCCAGCGGTGTGCCGTGCACGCCCGCCGCCGTGGTGAACACCAGATCGGACCGGGACAGGCCAGTGCGGTCCAGGAACCCGCCCAGGCCCGCGCTGGTGCCCTGCACCCAGCGCAAGTCGGGGCAGTTGCGAGGCATCTGAGCGGGATCCTGCCAGTCGAAGTCAAAGCTGACGTCGGCTTGCCCCCGCAACCGCGACCACCGGCATTGCTCCTCGGCCGACAGCCGCCGCGCGACGCCCGAGTGGTCGGCGGCATACCGCGGGACGGGCATGAGGTCAGGTTCGTAGAGCACGCGAACGCGCCCGTCCACACCCCGAATCCTCGCCACCAACTCAGGCTCCAGCGGGGTCCCGATGAGGACGCGCACGGCGTCGGGCGGCATCGATCCTCACTACGTGCCAATTGTCGATAGTCAACGACGACTATCACCCTGAGGGCACCAATACGTCAAGTATGTGCTGCGTAGTTATTGACGGGCGGGGTCGTTTGGTCCACGATTGAAATAGTTGTCGACAATCGACGATATTACGCGGCTGCGCCGCTGCGTCCGCCGCCGAGGGCGAGAGGGCGAAGCACATGGCAGCGAAGCGACTCGGAGTCGGCGTCGTCGGAGCGGGCCGGTGGGCCAACATGGCGCACCTCCCCGGCTGGGCCAGGGATGATCGCTGCCAGATTATCGGCGTGTGCGACCTGGACCCGCAGCGGGCCGGGGAAGCGGCGGCCCGCTACGGCGTGCTGGCCACCGAGGACTACCGAGAGCTCCTGAAGCGCGACGACATCGACGTCATCGACGTCGTTACCCGCGACAGCCAGCACTTCGAGATCAACATGGCAGCGCTCGAGGCCGGCAAGCACGTGCTGAGCGAAAAGCCCGTGGCGCACGACCATCGCGACGTCCGGCGGGCAGCCGAACTGGCCGCCGCCAGCGGCCTCAAGACCAAGGTCGGCCTGACGTTCCGCTACAGTCCGGCGGTCCGCTATCTGAAGGATCTGATCGCCGGCGGCGACCTCGGAACACCATTCATCTATAACGCCTACGAGCAGAATTCGCAGTGGCTGAGCCCGCAGACTCCGCTGCGCAACAGCTCACGCGCCAACGACGGCCCGATCAAGGTGGCCTCGCTCGAAGGATACGGCGCCCCGGTCATCGACATCGGACACTGGCTGATGGAGTCCGACCTGACCGCGGTCGTGGGCGTGCTCCGCAATTTCGTGCCCGAGCGGATCATCGCGGATACCGGCCTGATGACGCGGACCAACATCGACGATGGTGACGTCTTCATCGGGGAGTTTGCCAGCGGCGCCATCTGCTCGGTGCAGACCAGCTTCGTGACGGTTGGCAACTACCCCGGCATCGAGGTGCGCGTGTACGGCAGCAATGGCGCTGCGATCGCCAGGCTGGTCGAGGAGTTCGGCATCTGCGAGACGTTCAAGATGGCCAGGCCCGACGACGTCGAGTTCCGCGACGTGGAGGTTCCGGCCCGCTATTACCCGCCGGGCGGCAGCCCGCGGGAGTCGTGGCGGACCCTGTACTACGCGAACCTCACGGCCAACTTTGCCAGCGAGATCCTTGGCGAGATCGAAGGGAACGAGGGAAACTTCGATGACGGCCTCTGGGTCCAGGAGGTCATCAACGCGGTCGAGATCTCCCACCGTGAGCGGCGCTGGGTAACGTTGCCGCTGGAATCCGCGGCCGAGCCGGATGGCGTCGGCGCGACAGCGCAGGATGACGCCGACCTGGCCGGGGCAAAGGAGGACTGAGCAGACGATGGACGCGAGCGGCCGCGTGCGGTGGGGCATCGTCGGCACGGCCAACATCGCACGGGCCCAGTTCCTGCCCGCGCTACGGCAGGCCGGCGGGGTGGCAGCCGCTGTCGCCGGGCGGGACCCGGCCAGGACGCGGCAGTACGCGCGGGACAACGAGATCGAACGCGCGATTACGGGCTACGCCAACCTGATCGATGATCCGGCCATCGACGCGTTGTACGTGGCGCTGCCCAACTCGCTGCACGCCGAGTGGACGATCCCCGCGCTCGAGGCCGGCAAGCCCGTCCTGTGCGAAAAGCCCCTGTGCGGCCGGCTGGCCGACACCGAGAGCGTGCTCGCGGTCGCCGAGGAGACCGGGACGCTGCTGTGGGAGGCCTTCGTCTTCCCCTTTCACCCGCAGATGCTGGAGATCAGGAAGCTCCTGGCCGACGGGGCGGTCGGCGAGCTGAAGGAGATCAAATCCAACTTCCACTTCCCGCTGAGGAACCCGGCGAACATCCGCCTGTCCGGGGAGCTGGAGGGCGGCGCACTGCTGGATGTCGGCTGCTATCCGGTCAGGATGGCCCAGGAGCTATTCGGGCCCGACTACCAGGCCGCCTGGGCCCACGCCGTTATGGGCGGTGACGGCGTCGACGTGGACACATGGGGGGTGCTCGATTACGCCGACGGGCGCCGGCTCATGCTGTCGTGCGGCCTGGGCCGCAGTTACGACACCTTCACCACGCTCGAGGGCACGGCCGGCCAGATCCGTATCACTAACCCGTTCCACCCCGGTCAGGCGGATTCGTATCAGCTGGTCACGCCGGGAGCGGACGACCGGACGTTCGGAGCCCACGCGGAGGAACGCTCGTTCACCGCCGCCATTCGCCATATCCAGGCGGTTATTGAGGGGAACGAGGCGCCGCGCCAGCTGGCCGTGGAAACATCGCTGCCCACGGCCAGGGCGCTGGCCGACCTAGCCGTGTCGTTCAGCCGGGCCTAGCGGAGGCTCGATACCGGTAATGATCAGCGTTGCCTCCAGGCCTGCCCGGTTCCGCTGAGGACTGCTCAGTTGGTGCGCGGATCGTCTCGGGGGTTGACGTAGTCCAGGCTGATCGGCCCGATGGCGGTCACCTGCGTGACGTACTCGCCGGACTTTGCCCAGTGAAAATGCGGGGTACCGCCGGGCAGAACGACCACCGCGCCGGGAGGATAGGCCTCCAGCTTCGTCTCGTCGAACTCCTCGCCCCGGCCGATGTAGAAGACACCAGACATGACCGTGTAGACCCGGTCCTCCTGGTGTATGTGCGGCATCAGCCTGACGCCCGCGGGCACCTTCACGCGGACCGTGTAGGGACCTGGCTCTGACGTGTGCCCCACAATGACCGCGAGGCGGGCCGCAGCCGGAAACGCCGGAAACGGCTTCCACTTAATGTCCTCTTGCAGGACCGACCTGAAGACGTCCTGATCTGGCTGGTGGGTGTGCATTGCCCGCTTACTCCCCCGACTCAGCGACCCGGTGAGCGCAGCGCTTTAACCGCCCTCTCGCTCCGGCCTGGGCAGCCGCGCACGTGAGATCCCGTCCCACGGCGCTGGTCTGCCCGCGATCACTGGCGCTCAACCGCACCTGTGCCCGGCGACCGCTGCGAGGTTGCTGCCGGGGTCTGCACGTGTCACGGCAAGATCCTGAAGTCCATGACGAAAGTGTGCACGCCAGGGATGGGCAGTTCACTGAAGCCAACATGGCGGTAAAACCCCTGGGCTCGCTGGTTACGATCGCCGACAAACAGGTGCAGCCCGCGCGACCCTTGCGCGCGGAGAGCCGCCGCCAGCGCTTCTATCAGCCGCCGGCCTGCGCCACGTCCCTGCATTCTGGGCACCAGATCGATGTGCAGATGCGACGGGTAGTCCTGGAGGAGATCGGCACGACCTCGCCACGGATGGTGAATATTGCGCACTGCCTGACGCTCGGCCTCCGACATGCCGTCGGCCGTCTCCGCTGACGGCTCGGGGTACCGGGCGCGCAGGTCGGGCCACCACTCCTGCTCCAGGCGCTGCTCGAACGCAGTGGTGTCGAGGGCCGCGACGACGTAACCGCCGACGCCCTCGCTGTCTTGCGCCACGAAGGCCAGCGAGGGTTCGAAAATGGCGTAGGGCGCCGCCCAGATGTGCCCTGGCAATTTGGGGTCGCTGTAGAGGCGGGTCGCGTCCTCGCCCGCGTCGGCCGTCAGCAAGCAGATCCGGTACAAGTCCTCCAGGTCGCCCGGCTGGCCCGGGCGCACGAGTATCGGCTCACTGCGCACGAGTCATGTCTACTATCGCGGCGAGCCTGCGGTCACCGGGTTTTGCCCCGGCATGGCTGGTCAGGAGCGCCGGACCTGGCCATGTCCGCTAGTCAGCGCCGAGCCCGATCAGCAGCCCGTCGTCGGAGACGGCCGGCGAGCTGGTCAGGAAGGTGACCACGGAATCCACGGGCGCCGTGATTGTTTCCTGCACCTCCGCCCCGTCCAGGCTGCCGACGGTTCCGATGAGCTGGCCCGCGGTGAGGCGCTGCCCGGCGGTGACGGCCGGCTCCCACCAGCCCGCTCGCTTGCAGCGCAGCCACAGGAACCGGCCGAGGTAGGTCGGCTGCAGGTCCCCGCCGGGCTGGCCGTCGGTCATGCCGAGGACCTGCAGCACGCCGTTCAGGCCGGCCACGTGCATGGCGACCGCATGCTCCTCCACCAGACCGCACCCGCCGGCCTCGGCGGTGATCGCGGGGATGCCGGCCTCGGCCGCCGCCCCGCTGCTCGTGCCGGCCACCGCCTGTTCGGGTCCCCGCTCCTGCCGGATTACGTACGGCAGCCCGTAGGCCGTGGCCAGCTCGCGGGCCCGGCTCTCGGCCGGGCCGCTCTCGTAGAGCGCGAACGGCTGCAGCGCCTCAACCATGTCGCCGCAGTGCGCATCGATGTACGCGTCCGATCCCGAGATCAGCTGATGGAAGGCGTCGTAGGCCAGCCTCTCGGCCAGCGTTCCGTCAGCGGCGCCAGGGAAGCAGCGGTTCAGATTCTTGCCGTCCTCCGGCACGACGAACGGGGTGCGCGAGCGGAAAGCCGGCAGATTCAGCACCGGCACCGCCCTGACCCGGCCGCGCAGGTCAGCGTGCGCGAGGTCCTGGCACCAGCGCCGGACGCCCGCCATGGACGCGTACTCGCAGCCATGCACGCCCGCGATCACCGTGAGCAGCGGGCCGCCGGCCGACCCGGTGACCTCGATCAGCGGAACTGCCAGCCCGGCCAGCTCGATGGTGCGGCGCTTCACTATCGGCGTCATGCCCTCACTCCTTACTCACCGGACGGCCCGGCGCCCGGCCAGATGGGCTTGCGTGCTCGGCCACCGGACGGGCAGAGCGCCGCCTCGGCCGCCTCGGCCAGGCGGAGCAAAGCCATGTCGGCGCCGCGCCGGCCAGCTAGCTGCAGCCCGACTGGCAGGCCGACCGCGGGCACCGGAATCGAGACCGCCGGGTGCCCGGTCAGGTTGTACAGTCCGGTGAAGCGCCCTTCGGCGTTGTCGTCGCCGACACCGAACGGCGGATCCTGCTCGGGGGCGCAGTAGCCGACGGTGGGCCCGGCGAGCAGGTCAACACCGGCCAGGCTGGCATCGATGGCCGTAATCAGGCTGGCCCGGCTGGCCTGCGCCTGCGCGTACTGCGCTCGGGTGACGGTGCTGCCGAATTGCAGCAGCGCCTTCGTTCCCTCGGCATACCGGGTCACGTCACGGGAACGATGAACCTCACTCGCCTCGCTGGCGACGATCTCGGCCAGGACCCGCTCCCACCGGCCGAGCTCGTCCAGCCACGGTGAGCGGATCTCGCGCAGCTGCCAGCCGGCGGCGGCCAGCGTAGCCAGGGCCGCCTCAAGGGCTTCGCCTACCTCGGGCGTCACCGACGGATCGGAAAACTCGGCGGCCAGCACGCCCGCCGTGGGCGGGCCGTCTCCCGGCGGAAACTCCGCGCCCTGCCCGTCGGCTAGCACCGCGAGCAGCGCGGCCGCATCGGCGGCGGTGGCCGTCAGGGTGCCGGCGTGGTCGCAGCTCGGGGCGAGCGGGAAGACGCCGCTGATCGGCACCAGCCGGTACGTGGGCTTGAGGCCGACGATCCCGCAGTAGGCGGCCGGAATGCGGATCGAGCCGCCGGTATCCGTGCCGATCGCCAGGTCGCAGACGCCGGCCGCGACGAGCGCGGCCGAGCCCCCGGAGGAGCCGCCCGAGGTCCGCGAGCGATCGCGGGGGTTGCGCGTGTCGCCGACGTCTGGATGTGCGAACCCGGCCGCGTATTCCAGGCACTGCGCCGTGGCGAAGACCTCGGCGCCGGCGGCCCGCAGCCGCGCTACCAGCGGGGCATCGGCGCTGGCCGGCGCTGGATCGCTGGCCGGGCTGCCGCACCGCGTCGGCAGGCCCGAGACGCTGATGATGTCCTTGACCGCGACCGGCCGGCCGGCGAGCGGGCCGGTGGCCGCGCGAGCCGGAGCGCCGGCCACCGATACAACGGCGTTGAGCGGCCGGCCGAGTCGCTCCAGCCGTTCGTAAGCGGCAAGCAAATCCAGGTTCTCCCGCGAGCAGGAGCGCTCGCCGCTCTCGATCGCGAGGATCAGGTCCCGGACCTTGCCGATCAGGAAGCCGTCCAGCGATCCGAGGATCGCCCTGGCCTCGGTCGGCCGGCGCCGGATGGCCAGGTCGCGGTAGATCCCTGAGTGTGTCTTCGCCGACTGCCGGTTGAACTCGGCAAGCCGGGCGAAGGACCCGTCCAGGTCCACGGGATCGAAGCCGTCCAGCGGCGGCACTCTGACCGGCGCCTGCGCGAGGACCTCCTCAGCGACCGCGGTCAGCAGCCGCCGGTAGGCCGGGTCAGCGAACACCGCGTGAATGGGCAGGTCACCGACGGCCGTGGCGAACAGCATCGCACCGCAGGCCTCCTTGGCCCAGATGAAGCCCAGGATGTCGGCGGTCGCCTCGGCGTCGGCGATGTCGGCGGCAAGCGCGGCGACCCGGTCGCTTGGCCGCCCGTCCAGTTCGCCGATCAAGAACGAGGCCCGGTTACCGCGCAGCACCACGCCGGGCCGCAGCACGTCGGCGCCGAAGTTGACGACCGCCTCGACCACCCGGTCCTCGCCGACGGCCGCGGCCAATTCGGTCGACGGCAGGCCGTTCTGCAGCGAGACGACAAACGCATCGCCGTCTAGCCGGCCGGCCAGCGTCGCGGCCGCGGCTGCCGTGTGGTGCGCCTTCACCGCGAGCAGGACTGGTCCGTCGAGTTGGTCGGGCAGGTCGGCGGGCAGCACGGCGCTCGGATGCGCGGTGAACTGCTCGACCGGTCCCTCGATGCGCAGCCCGGCCGAATTGACGGCGGCGACGACCTCCTCATCGGCGTCGCTGACCAGCACGTCGTGGCCGTCACGGGCGAGCCCGGCCGCGACGGTGCCGCCGATGGCTCCGCAGCCGATCACGACATACCGCACGGCGCGAACGTTACAACACAGATAGGCCCCGTGTATCGCCTGTAATCTACGTCGGCCGGATCATTCAGGTTGTCATCGGCGGCACGGCGCCCGGCGCGAGGGAGCGACGTCATGAAGGTTTTCCTGTCCACCGACATGGAGGGCACCGCCGGAGTGGTCGACTGGGAGCAGTGCGTCGGCGACGGCCCGCAGGCCGCGGCCGGCCGCCGGCTCCTGCTCGACGAGGTGAACGCCGCGATCGAGGGCGCTATCAGCGGCGGCGCCACCGAGATCGTGGTCAACGACTCGCACGGCGCAATGCGCAACCTTCCGGCGGCCGAGCTGGCCGGCCAGGCGTCCTATATCTCCGGCAGCCACAAACCGCTGTACATGATGCAAGGTCTCGACGGCAGCTTCGACGCTGTCATGTTCATCTCCTATCACGGCTCGGTCGGCGCGGCCGCGGGGCTCTCGCACACCTATAACCCGCGGGCGGTCATCGAGGCCAGGATCGACGGCATCGTGACCGGCGAAGCGGGCATCAACTCGCTCGTCGCGGCTCATTACGGCGTGCCGGTCGTCCTGGTCACGGGCGATCGCTGCGCCTGCGCGGAAACGGCAAGGTTCGCGCCCGGCGTGCACCAGGCCGTGGTGAAGGAGCACGTGAGCCGGCTCGCAGCCCACAGCTTGCACCCCGACCGGGCCCGCGCGCTCATCCGCGAGCGGGCGGCCCAGGCGGCGGCGGGCGCCGGCGCGGCCCAGCCGCCGCTACTGGATCCGGGAGTGCTGGAACTCTCGGTCCGCACCACCGACATCGCCGAGGCAGCCAGCTGGATCCGCGGCGTGGACCGGACGGGGCCGAGGGAGCTGCGGATCCACTGCGCGGACCGGCTGGCCACCTACCGCGCGTTCTGCGCGGCCATCCTGCTCACCCGCTCGGTTGCGGAGACGGTGTGAGGCCATGAACGGGCTGCGCTTCGACACCGACGCCACCTACCTGAGCGAGCTGGCCGAGTTCATCGCCGTGCCGAGCGTCAGCCGGGACGCCGACCGGGCGACCATGCTGGCCGCGGCGCGATGGCTGGCCGGGCGGCTGTCCTTCGCCGGTGGCCGGGTGGTGGAGACCGGCGGCCATCCCGCGGTCCTGGCCGAGTGGCTCGGCGCCGCGGGGGCGCCGACCATCCTCGTGTACGGGCATTACGACGTTCAGCCAACCGGATCGCTGGCCGAGTGGGTCACTCCCCCCTTCGAGCTCTCGGCCGATGGCGACATCATCCGCGGCCGGGGCGTCACCGATGACAAGGGACCGCTGTACCTCGTAGTCAAGACCGCGCAGGCCTTCGCCGCGCAGGAAAACGGCCTGCCGCTGAACGTCAAGTTCCTGTTCGAGGGTGAGGAGGAGATTGGCAGCCCTCACCTGCCGGACTTCCTCGCCGAGCACGCCAGCGAGCTGGCCGCGGACCTGGTCATCTCGGCCGACGGCGGCATGTGGCGGCCCTCGGAGCCGTCCCTGACCATTGCCTCGAAGGGGCTTGTCTCACTCGACATCGTCGTCGAGGGCGCGCGCGGCGATCTGCACTCGGGCCGCTACGGTGGCGTCGTGGCCAACCCGGTGCACGCCCTCAGCGAGATCCTGGCCAGCCTGCACGATGGCGACGGAGCGGTCGCGGTCGCGGGCTTTTATGACGGCATCGCCGAGCTGAGTCCGCAGCGCCGGGCTCAGATCGCGGAGATCCCCTTTGACGGAACGGGCTTTCTCCGTGATCTCGGTGTCTCGCAAGCTCGCGGCGAGCCCCGCTACTCGATTCTCGAACGGCTCTGGGAGCGGCCAACTCTCGAGGTGAACGGCATCAGCGGCGGCGGGAAGTACACCGTCATCCCTCACGTTGCGGTCGGCCATGTGTCGTGCCGCCTCGTTCCCGGTCAGAACCCTGATGCCGTGCTCGATGCGATCACCACGCACGTACGGGCCCTCGACACGCCGGGCGTGGCCGTCCGGGTCGTGCCGGATGACGCGCGCGTGCCCGCTT
>JASIBJ010000125.1 GCA_030045215.1 Streptosporangiaceae bacterium
GGCAGCCAGCGGCTCGCGATCAGCAACGGCGGCACCATCCCCGACCGGGGGCTGTTCGGCGTGTTCCTGGCTGGCGGCCAATCGGAGCGGCCCGGCCGGCACTCACGCCGGGTGGGCGAGCTAGACGAGGAGATGGTCTACGAGTCCAGGGTCAGCGACGTCTTCGTGCTCGGAGCCACGTCGTGGCGGATCGAGGACATCACCGCCGATCAGGTACTGGTGTCCCCGGCGCCCGGTCAGCCGGGACGGCTTCCGTTCTGGCACGGCGACGCGCCGGGCCGGCCGGCCGAGCTGGGCGCGGCGATCGGTGCGTTCACCCGCGAGCTTGGCGCCCGGCCAGAGGCGGAGGCCATCGCCAGGCTGCGGGCCGAAGGCCTGGACGACCTGGCGGCCGCCAACCTGGTCTCCTATCTCGCCAGTCAGCGCGAGGCTACCGGCTACCTGCCCGACGACCGCACCCTCGTGCTTGAGCGGTTCCGCGATGAACTCGGCGACTGGCGGCTGGTTCTGCACAGTCCCTACGGCGCCCAGGTGCACGCGCCATGGGCGCTGGCCATAGCCGCGCGCCTGCGCGAGCGGTACGGCGCGATGGACGTGCAGGCCCTGCACACCGACGACGGCATCGTTATCCGGGTGCCGGACGCTGATGACCCGCCGCCCGCCGACCTCGCCCTGCTCGACCCGGCAGAGGTCGACCAGCTCGTGACCGCCGAGCTTGGCGGCTCGGCGCTGTTCGCGTCGCGGTTCCGCGAGTGCGCTGCGCGCGCCCTGCTGCTGCCGCGGCGCCAGCCCGGCCGGCGTACTCCGCTCTGGCAGCAGCGGCAGCGAGCCGCGCAGCTGCTGGCGGTCGCCAGTCAGTACAGCACGTTCCCCGTTGTCCTGGAGACGGTCAGGGAATGCCTGCAGGACGTGTTCGATGTGCCCGGGCTGGTCACGCTGATGCGCGACATCGCGGCCAGGAAGATCCGGCTGGTAGAAGTCGAGACCACGACCGCGTCGCCGTTCAGCAAGTCAGTGCTGTTCCGTTACGTCGGCGCGTTCATGTACGAAGGGGACGCACCGCTAGCCGAGCGCCGGGCCCAGGCGCTGGCGCTGGACTCGTCCCTGCTGGCCGAGCTACTCGGCCAGGCAGAGCTGCGCGAGCTGCTCGATCCGCTGGTGGTCGACGAGGCCGAGCGGGAGATGCAGCGGCTCGCAGCCGGGCGGACGTGCAGGGACGCGGAGGCGGTGGCGGACATGCTCCGCGCCCTCGGGCCGCTGAGTGCCGAGGAGGTCGAGCAGCGCGCTGCCGACCCCGAGCGGGCCGCGGACTGGCTGGCGTCCCTGGCCAGGCAGCGCCGGGTGCTCGAGGTCCGGATCGCCGGTGAGACACGGTGGAGCGCGATCGAGGACGCGGGCCGGCTCCGCGACGCACTAGGGGTCGCACTGCCGACCGGCGTGCCCGAAGCGTTCACCGAGCCGACCCCAGATCCGCTGCGTGACCTGGTCTTGCGCTTCGCGCGCACGCACGGGCCGTTCAGCGCGACCGCAGTCGCGCAGCGTTACGGCCTCGGTGTCGCGGTGGTGACGGGCGCGTTGCAACGGCTTGCGGCCGAGGGAGCCATTTCCGAGGGCGATTTCCACCCTTCGACGGGAACGAGCTGGTGCGAGGCCGGCGTGCTCCGCATGCTCAGGCGCCGCTGCCTGGCAAAGCTGCGCAAGGAGGTCGAGCCCGCACCGCCTGAGGCGTTCGCGGCCTTCCTGCCCGCCTGGCAGCACGCCGACAAGGCCACGATGGGCAGCAGGCCAAGGCCGGCGACGGCCGACGCCGTCTATGACGTGATCGATCAGCTCGCCGGCGCGGAAATCCCTGCGTCCGCGCTGGAGACGCTCGTACTGCCGGCGCGGGTGGCTGGCTACTCCCCCGCCCTTCTCGATGAGCTGACTGCAGCTGGCGAAATCGCGTGGGCCGGCGCGGGCGCCCTGCCCGGTGGCGACGGCTGGATTGTCCTGGCACCTGCTGCGGCGGCGGCGCTGCTGATCCCCGAGCCCGCCGAGATCACGATGACTGGGGTGCACGAGGAGGTGCTCGCCGCGCTCGCGGGCGGCGGCGCGCTGTTCTACCGTGCCATCGCCGACCGGGTCATGGCGGCCAGGGCGGCGGAGGCTGACCAGAAGCCGGCCGTGACCGACCGGGATGTCGCGAGCGCGATCTGGGACCTGGTCTGGGCCGGACGGCTCACCAACGACACGCTGGCCCCACTGCGCACCGTGCTCGCGGCCGGCCGGCCCGTCGCGTCGGTCGGCGAGCCCGGCCCGGCGGAGCCCGTCACCGGCACGCCCCCGCGTTCCTACGGACGCCCGCGCCCGAGTTCGGCCCGGCGCGGCAGCTACGGACGCCCGATGCTGCCCTCCAGGACCGGACCGCCGACGGTGACCGGACGCTGGTCGGCGCTGCCGCCGCCGGAGGCGGACCCGACCAGGCGGCGGCACGCGCAGGCCCTGGCTCTGCTGGAGCGGCACGGCATCGTGATTCGAGGTGCGGCCGTGGCCGAGCATGTCGCTGGCGGGTTCGGCGCGCTGTACCCGGTGCTGCGCGCGCTGGAAGACGCGGGTCAATGCCGGCGTGGTTACTTCGTCGAAGGGTTGGGAGCTGCGCAGTTCGCGCTGGCGGGCGCCGTCGACCGGATGCGCGCCATGGCCGAGGCCGGGCGGGCCGCTGCCGCGGTTGCCGACCCGTGGGCCGGCCAACCCGCTCGCCAGCCCGGCCGCAAGGT
>JASIBJ010000126.1 GCA_030045215.1 Streptosporangiaceae bacterium
CCAAGCGCGGCGCGGGCCAGCCAGACGGCGCCAATCCCGGCGAGCACGTAGATGAGCGGCAGCAAGAAGAGGTCAAGGCGCGTCATGCCGAAAGGCCAGCGCCGCACCGCCGACGCGATCAGCTCCAGAACCAGTGCGCCGCCCAAGGCCACGACTATGGTCCGGGCGGCGGCGTCGCGGACGGCGGCCCAGACCCCCGCCGCCAGCAGGACCAGGATTCCGGCCGCCAGCAGGTAGTGGCCAAGCGGCGGCAGCGAGTACGTCGGACGCTGTTGTTCCACCGTGACGACACCAGTGACCATGAACGGGTCGAACGACCCCAGTCCCTGTAGCACAAAATGTACGAACGGACCAAACTGGTGCGGGGCGTAGTAGTACTTCCACCACACCGTGCCGACCACGCCTGCCTGCGGTCGGATAAATAGCACATAATGCGCCAGCGCGAGCAGCCCGGCGAGGGCCTCGCCCGCGACTCGCAGCCACGGCCGGTCACGGCCGCGGACAGTGCGGACCAGGTCAAGCAGCAGCAGCGGCGCGAGGATGAACACGTTCGGCAGTGAGAAGACCGCTGTCAGCCCGAGGGCCGCGTAGAGCAGCAGGAGCTGTACCGGGCGCCAGGTCGTGCGCTGGACGAGCAGGATCAGGGCGACCGCCGCGACCGACCAGATGCCTTCGTAGGAGTAGGACTTGAGCTGCAGCGCGTTGTTGATGATGAAGGGGTTCACTACGAGCAGCGCCGCTACGCAGAAGCTCACCGTGACCCCGCACCACTTCCTGGCCAGCAGGTAAGTGGCGATCCCGAGTACCGGAAGGGCCAGGAACATCGGCGCGCGCAGGCCCGCCTCGGTATTTCCGAGCAGCAGCCGCGCGATGTTCTCGATGCCCAGCCAGCCGAGGGCGAGCGGGCCGCCGGACTCATTCAGGTGTGAGAAGAACCCGGTCCCCAGCGTGATGTCGTAGGCCCGCCAGGCCTCGTCCGAGTAAAAGGGCTTCGTGAGCAAGTCACGCAACTCGAACTCGATCACTCCGGCGATCGCGACGAGCCCCAAAATGGCAGCCAGGCCTGCGCCCCGGCCGGGCGACGGGCGAACGACAGCTGGCGTCTCGGCAAGTGCCCCCGGTGGCGCCCAGCTGCGGGTTTGCTGGCTGCCCACTTACCCGATCTTATTGAACCTTGCCAATTGTCGAGCCAGAATTATACGCTTTTTTCTTGATAAAGCTTCAGCATATTCTGTATAAAGCATAGGTAGACCGTGCGTAAAGTATAATGACTGTAAAGTCTATATATATTGCCGGTCAAGCTGCTGTACAGCGCGGGCAAAGCAAGTGCTCGTCCTCAACTCATAGGTAAAAGGATTACTGCGCTTCGCCTTCCGGCAGAGGCATGCAGACAGTCGACCGCCTGGGCTTAGCGGAGAAGCTTGCGGAAGATCACGCCGTGCCGGTAGTAGTTCATCCGTTCCTCGTAGAACGGCACCGCAAGCGGGCTGCGGAGGTTGGTGTCTAGCGACACCATTGCCGCCCCGTGTCCGCGGGCCCAGTCCTCGACCGCGGTCAGGAGCGAGGTGCCGATCCCGGCCCGCCGGTAGGGCTCGGCCACCACCAGGGCGTTCACGTAGACGCGCGGCACGGCCGCGGCCCGCGTCAGCTGCCACTTCGCGCTGGCTGCTGGCGCCTGGAACTCGGCCGTGACGAACCCGGCAACCTTGCCCGCCACGGTCGCGACCAGCGTCAGCCCGTCCTTGCCCGGCCGAGCGTGCTCAACCTCAAACCACTCGGCCAGGCCGTCCTCGGCCGGTACCTGGAAGGCGTCCGGCTCGATCTCCACGTAATACCTGGCCGCGTCGACCCAGGCCCGAGCGCAGCCCTCGCCGTCACCGCGCCGCACCGGCCGGACAACAGGCGCGCCGTTCGCCGCCCCTGCGGCAGGCGCGCCGTCGGCGGGCGGGCGGCTGGAATGGCTGTGGTGTGACCTGTTCGCCATACTTCGCAGTATCTCCGGAAAGCTACAGACGGAGCGGCCGGGCGGACGGCAGGCTACTGCCGTGACTACGACACCAAAAAGGATGCTTCGCGCACTTGCGGCCGTCGCTGCCGCGTTTGCGGCCACGCTCGGCGTGGCCCTCACCGCCTACGCTTCCACCGCCGAGGCCGGCAACCGCCCGGCCGACACCGGCCCCGCCACCGCCAACTCCGGCCTGGCGCTCTCAGCAGCGCCCTCGTCGACGACGACGTACAACTCGTTGCACTGGGCTGGCTATACATTTCCGGTCGGGCACGTGACCGGCGTGAGCGCTGACTGGACCGAGCCTCGGGTAACCGGCAAGAAAGGCCAGGAGGAGTTCGTCTGGCTCGGTATCGGCGGCTGGGGCCCCAAGGACGACAACATCATCCAGGAAGGGACCTTCGCCTGGTTCCCCCGTGACAATCAGCGGAACGAGGGCGTCTGGTACGAACTCGTCCCCCTGGAAGACGCGCAGAGCGCCGGAGTGGCGATCCGGCCCGGCGACCACATCATCGCGTCCATCACCTTGCGTTCGGCCAGGACGAATACCTGGCGGCTCGTGCTGGACGACGCCACGACCGGCGCGAGGTTCGCGATCAACCTCAAGTTCAAGTCCCTGGAAGTCTTTCCGTCGTTCATTGTCGAGGACCCCGATAAGGGGTCGTCCAGCCCGAATGGCCCGTTCTTCCCGTTCCCGCACTGGACGCCGGTGACGTTCACCCACATCGCCATCCGGATCGGGAGCAATCGCTGGATCAGCGCGGCTCGGCTGCCGATGTACCGGATCAACATGGTCAGAGGCCGCGACAAGCTTGCCACCGTGGGCGCGATGAGCAGGCAGTCCAGCTTCACCGTCACCGATCACTGACGGCGGCCGGAACCGCGGTCCAGAACCGTCATGGCCCGTCCATCTGTTCTCCAGCATCGGCTCCCGTGGATCCCGGTCGGACGGGCAGGAGTCGGGCCTTAGCCCGGCCCGGCGCCGCGGCCGGAGTCGGTACGCTTGCTGACCGTGTACCAGGGCCGGAGTGAACTGCTGCCGCGGGCATTCTTCGACCGCCCCTCCACCGAGGTCGCACCAGAACTGCTCGGGTGCGTGTTCTGGTCGGAAGGGTCAGGCGGGCGGGTGGCGGTCCGGCTGGTCGAGGTAGAAGCCTACGAGGGCTCGCTGGACCCAGCCTCACACTCGTACCGCGGGCAGACGGCCCGCAACGCGGTGATGTTCGGGCCGCCCGGGCACGCCTACGTGTACTTCACCTACGGCATGCATTACTGCGCGAACCTGGTTTGCCGGCGGCCCGGTGACGCCACGGCGGTGCTCCTGAGGGCTGGCGAGGTGATCGAGGGCAACGAGCTCGCCGCCGAGCGACGCAAGGTCCAGCGCGAGCGCGACCTGGCCCGCGGGCCAGGCCGCCTGTGCCAAGCCCTCGCGATCGACCGGACCCTGGACGGCACCGACGTGTGTGCGGCCGGCTCGCCGCTCGGGATCGGACCGCCAGTGGACCGGCCTGACCCGGCCGCGATCAGGACCGGCCCGCGTATCGGTATCACCAAGGCCGCGGACCGGCCGCTGCGATTCTGGCTGGCAGGTGATCGGTACGTGTCCGCTTATAAAGGAAACGGTCCTCCACCTGCCCTCGGGCCGACCGCCAGCTGACGTGCGCTGTCGGTCGGGAGGCGCCTCGTTCCCTGAATGAAGGGTTTGAATGCCGGTCCGCGCCGGCAAGATGGGACGATGCAGCGGTGAGCGACATCATCGAGGACCTGACCTGGCGCGGCCTCATTGCGGTGTCCACCGACCTGGACGATTTGCGCAAGGCGCTGGATACCGGGATGGTCACGTTCTACGGCGGCTTCGACCCGACCGCGCCGGGCCTGCACATCGGCAACCTGGTGCTGCTGCTGACGATGCGGCGTTTCCAGCAGGCCGGGCACCGGCCGATCGGGCTGGTCGGCGGCGCCACCGGCCTGATCGGCGACCCGAGCGGCAAGTCGGTCGAGCGGGTGCTGAACCCGCGTGAGGTCGTGGCGGGCTGGGTCGAGCGGATCCGGGCCGAGGTGGCGCAATACCTGGACTTCACGCCGGGCCCGGCCGGCGCGATCATCGTCAGCAACCTCGATTGGACCGAGCACCTGTCCGCGCTGGACTTCCTGCGCGACGTCGGCAAGCACTTCCCCGTGAACCAGATGCTCTCGCGCGAGGTGGTGAGGGCGCGGCTGGAGAGCGGCGGCATCACCTACACCGAGTTCAGCTACCAGATCCTGCAGGCCAACGACTTCCTGGAACTCCATCAGCGGTATGACTGCTCGCTGCAGCTTGGCGGCAGCGACCAGTGGGGGAACCTGGTTTCCGGCGTCGACCTCATCCGCCGGGTGACCGGCGACTCGGTGCATGCGCTGGCCACGCCGCTGATCACCAAGCCCGATGGCACCAAGTACGGCAAGACCGAGGGCGAGGCGGTATGGCTCAGCCCGGAGCTGATGAGCCCCTACGCCTTCTACCAGTTCTGGATCAACCGCACCGATGCGGAGATGCCCGGCCTGCTGCGGGTGTTCTCGTTCCGGTCGCACGCCGAGATCGAGGAACTGGAGCGCGAAGTCGTCTCGCGGCCGGCCGCGCGGCGGGCCCAGCGGCTGCTGGCCGAAGAGCTGACGGCGCTGGTGCACGGAGAGGCCGAGCTGGCCGGGGTGCAGGCCGCCAGTCAGGCCCTGTTCGGCCAGGGCGACCTGGCCGCGCTGGATGACCTCACGCTGGCCGCGGCCATCGCCGAGGTGCCGACCGCCGAAGTCCCGCTTGGCGCGGGCGGCTCGCTTCCGGCGGTCGCGGAGCTGATGGCCGCCTGCGGGATCGTCCCTAGCAGGTCCGCCGCCAGGCGCGCGATCGCTGAGGGCGGCGCCTACCTGAACAACGCGAAGGTGACCGCCGAGGACGCCGCGCCGTCGGAGGCGGACCTGCTGCACGGCCGGTTCCTGATCCTGCGCCGGGGGAAGCGCACCGTCGGCGCCGTCGTGGTTCGCCAGGTCTAGTCGGCGTCTGCCGACCCGGCCAGTGCGGGCGCTGCGGAAGGTCACCCGCTACCAGCAAGCAGGTTGGGCAGCGGACCAGCTGCAGGACGATTCGCGGCTCTTTTCATCGGAGATCAGTTGGCGGCATCCTCTGAGGGTGGCACTGAAGTCTGTAGTCGCTATGAGCTGTCTGCTGGTGATCTGCCTGAGCGCAGCGTGCGGGTCGGCAGCGTCTGCTGCGTCTTCGACTCCACCTGCCACTATCAAGCCTTCGACTTCGGCTGCGGCGCCGGTTCATACCCCAGCTCTTCCACCGCCGAAGACGGCCCCTCCCGTGATGGCTCCGGCCCCCGCCGCCGCACCGGGATCCTCGGCAAGGGCCTCGCCGCCCAGCGCCTACGTCGACGTCTCGGTGGCGACGGTCTGGACCGCGCCGACGAGCCCGCGGCCGGTCGATTATCCGGCCCTCACCAATCCCGTCAATATCCCGCGCTGGCTCAGTGACATGTCGCTGGCTGACAAGCTCGGCCTCACCAGTGACAACCTGACCCAGACCCAGGCGCTGTATAGCAACCGGGTCTACATCCTCGGCAGGCGGGCGGGTTGGGACGAGGTAGCGGTGCCGGGACAGCCCACGCCCAAGAACCCGCTTGGCTATCCGGGCTGGATTCCGAGCGTGCAGCTCACCGCTGGCCGCGGGTTCGCGGCGCTGCAGCGCCACCGGCCTTTTGCCCTCGTCCAGGCGCCGATCGCATGGCTGTATGACAACTCCGCGCTGACGCGGGAGGACATGCAGATCAGCGCCAACACACGGCTGCCGGTGCTGGCCCGCACCGCCGGGGCGATCCTTGTCGCAACGCCCGACGGCGGCACCAAATGGCTGTCCGCCCGCGACGCAGCCGTTTACCGGTCGGCCAGTGACATTCCGTACCCTACGGGTGCCAGCCTGGTGGCCTACGCCAAGCGGTTCCTGCACACGCCGTATCTGTGGGCCGGGCGCTCCGGGTTCGCGTTCGACTGCTCGGGCTTCACCTCCACCATCTACCAGGTGAACGGCATCACCATTCCCCGCGACGCCAGCGCCCAGGCGCAGTACGGGGGCGGCCGTATGGTCAGCAAGAACGATCTTCAGGCCGGCGACCTGCTGTTCTACGCCACCAGCCAGAACCCCAGCTCGATCTACCACGTTGCCATGTACATCGGGCACCAGCAGATGATCGAGGCCTATGACGCCGCCACACCGGTGCGGATCACCGCCGTCCGCTTCGGCGCGGATTACTGGGGAGCCGAGCGCTTCCTGCGCCC
>JASIBJ010000015.1 GCA_030045215.1 Streptosporangiaceae bacterium
TGCAGCTGATCCTCGTGCTGGCCGCCATGTTCCTGCTGTCCTGGCAGGTCACCGTCGTGGCCCTGGTGCTGATCCCGATCTTCCTGTTCCCGGCGCGCCGGGTGGGCCGCAGGCTGCAGCGGCTGACGAGGGAGTCGATGCAGCTGGACGCGGCCCTCGGGTCGACGATGACCGAGCGGTTCAACGTGGCGGGCGCCATGCTGTCCAAGCTCTACGGCCGTCCGCGCGATGAGCAGGCGCTGTTCGACGACCGGTCCGGCCGGGTACGCGACATCGGGGTGCTGACCGCGCTGTGGGGTAGCGCGCTGGTAACCGGGCTAGGACTACTGGCCACGCTGTCGACCTCGGTCACCTACGGCCTCGGCGGCTGGCTCGCGATCAACGGCGACATCAAGGTCGGGGAGTTGGTCGCGCTCGCCCTGCTGCTCAGCCGGCTGTACGGGCCGATCACCTCCCTGTCGAACGTGCAGGTCAACGTCATGACGGCGCTCGTGAGCTTCGACCGCGTCTTTGAGGTACTGGACTTGCAGCCGTTGATCGCCGAGCGCCCGGACGCGGTCGAGTTGCAGGCACCGGGCGGACGGGGACCGCGGGCCGGCGCGGCGCCCGACATCGAATTCGACGACGTGAGCTTCCGGTACCCGTCCGCGTCGGAGGTGTCGCTGGCCTCGCTGGAGTCCATCGCCCTGCCCGCGCCGGAGAAGGCCGGCGCCGGCCAGCCGGTGCTGTCCGACGTCAGCTTCGTCGCGCCCGGCGGCCAGCTCACCGCGCTGGTGGGCCCGTCGGGGGCGGGCAAGACCACGATCACGCACCTGGTGTCGCGCCTGTACGACCCCGTCTCCGGGGCGGTCAGGATCGGCGGCGAGGACATCAGGGACGTGACGCTGCAGTCGCTGCACGACGTCGTGGGGGTCGTGACCCAGGATGCGCACCTGTTCCACGACACGATCAGGAGCAATCTGCTCTACGCCAGGCCCGAGAGCACCGAGGCCGAGCTCATTCTCGCGCTGCAGGCCGCGCAGATCTGGGATCTGGTGTCGGGGCTGCCCGACGGGCTGGACACGGTCGTCGGCGACCGGGGCTACCGGCTGTCGGGCGGGGAGAAGCAGCGGATGGCGATCGCCAGGCTGCTGCTCAAGGCCCCCTCGGTCGTGGTGCTGGACGAGGCCACCGCTCACCTGGATTCGGAGTCCGAGGCCGCCGTCCAGCGGGCGCTGAAGACCGCGCTGGCCGGCCGGACGTCACTGGTCATCGCGCACCGGCTGTCCACGATCAGGGAAGCCGACCAGATCCTGGTGGTCGACGCCGGCAAGATCGCTGAGCGGGGAACGCACGAGGACCTGCTCGCGGCCGGCGGCCTGTACGCCGACTTGTACCACACGCAGTTCGCCCGGCAGGAGCCCGTGCCCGCGGGGGTTCCGGGGGTCGCCCCCCTGGGCTAGCACTGCGGGGGTCGCCCCCTGGGCTAGCACTGCAGGGTTCCGGTGGTCGCCCCGCCCCGCGCTGGCACCGCCCAGGCTCAGGTGCCGTAGCCGACCCGGACCAGGTCAGGTCCCGCGACCATCTCGATTTCGCTGACCTGCGCGGGGGTGAGCAGCTTGCGCCAGGCTCCGGGTTCGGGGCCCGGCTGTTGCTGGCGGCGAGCGCGGGTGTGGCGGATGTCGACCGGGGCGATCTGGCCGCCGACGAACTGAGCCAGCGCCGAGGTCGTCTGCACCGGGTGCTTGATCAGGGTCTCGTACCGCACGGTCGTGAGCTGCTCGGCCGACAGGCCGGTGCGCAGCCTGGCCATGGCCCGGACCGAGCCACGCCACCGCAGGGCGCACTTGCCCGCCGCCGACAGGCTCGGCCAGGCGGCTTGGTCCGCCTCGGTCTCGATGCCGTAGAACGGGTTAGGGAACTCCGTCTCGACGTTGGCGATGCCCGGCTTGAACCAGGACAGGTCCTGCGGGTCGCCCAGCATGCTCGCGACCACGTCCCGGCCGTCCCTGATGATCTGAATCAGCCTCGCGTCGCTGAACGCGTCGACCAGGACGTCGGCGCAGTACATGAGGTCAGGGCTCGCGTCGCCATACCTGCCGATGTCCCGCTCCGCGACGCAGCACGACGCCCCGTTGACCCCGCCCGCCTCCCGGCAGGCAGGCGAGCAGGTCAGGCAGCAGTGGTCGGTCACCTGCCAGGCCTGGGCGAAGGCATCGCGCATAACCGTGGCTGCGGCGTCGCTCCGGCCGCGCTGAATGGAGGGGCTGCGGGCGAACGCGTAGACCACGCTCTGCACCGCGTCCTGGCCGATCGTCACGTGGAACCCCGCCGACTGCTTCAGGGCACGCCCGAGCAGGTCCGCGCCCGAATGCGGGGCGCCGATCACGAAAACCGGCTGGCGGACCTTGCGGCCGTTCACGACCAGGATGTGCGGGCGGGGTGGCATGGCTATCCATCAGTGTGACATTGCGCTCGGCGTGCCCGATCATGCCCTATTACCCGCTCGATTACCCGCTCGCGCTCGGGGTGCCCTTCCCTCGTCGCTCGTTCTTCGCTCCTGAGGGCCTGCCGCTACCTGCGCCCCCGCAGGCTCGCTCACTGGCCGGCGCGCCGCGGTTAGGTCAGCGGGCCGGCGGGGCCTGACGGGCTGCCGGGGCCTGCCGGCCCGCCGTGGTGGGGCGGCTCGC
>JASIBJ010000127.1 GCA_030045215.1 Streptosporangiaceae bacterium
CGGGCGTCGGTGAGCTGGTAGTAGCTGCCCTTGAAGGTAGTTGTCTCCTGCGGCGAAAGCAGCCCGGTGAGGACCTCACACGCCTCCTCGAACCGGTCGCTGCGCTCCCGCGGCGTTCCCAGCTCGATGCCGTACGCGCCGGACTCCTCCTCGTTCCAGCCGGCTCCGATGCCGAGCTCCAGACGGCCGCCGGACACGATATCCAGCGTGGCCGCCATGTTGGCCAGCACCGCCGGGTGCCGGTAGTGAATGCCGGTGACCAGCGTGCCCATCCGCAAGCGCCGGGTCGCCTGGGCAAGCGCGGTCAGCGTGATCCAGCCCTCCAGGCACGGTCCGGCGTGGTCGCCGCGGATCGGGTAGAAGTGGTCGAAGGTCCAGCCGGACTCGAACAATTCGATGTCGTCGGCCGCTTGCCATACTTCGAGCATGGCGTCCCAGGTGGTGTGCTGCGGTGCAGTCTTGAAGGCGAAGCGCATAGCCCAACGCTAGAACTCCCGCCGGGCACTCGCGGCGAGGGGTCACAACTACGGTGGCGACCCGCCCAGCAGCGTCAGCTTCGGATAGCGTTCCTTCACGATCTGCATGTGCCGCCAGCTCTGCACGCGCTCGACCGCCCGCAGCCCGCGGATCTGCTCCGTCGTGCGCAGCAGTGCGGACTCGCTGCTGGCATCCGCGGCCGCGACCACGTCGAACCGCCCGGTGCCGGTCAGCACGTAGTTAACGTCCGGAATGGCCGCGATACGCTCGGCGACGTGCCGCGCGGGCCCGCTGACGTTGACTCCGAGGCCGGCTCGGGCCAGCCGCCCGGTCTGGCCGGCGTCCACCAAGACCGTCACGTGGACGACCCCATCGCGGATGAGGCGCAGCACCCGGGCTCGCGTTGCTGCAGCGGACAGCCCGGCCAGCGCGGCTAGGTCCGCGTAGGTCATGCGGCCGTCCCGCTCCAGCCCGGCGATCAGCGCACGGTCCACGGCGTCGGTAGTCGCCGCCCGGCGCGCCGGTCCAGGCCGGTAGGCATCCCTGACCATCTCGACGGCCCGCACGACCTCGATCCCCCGCACTCCCGGCAGCGCCCGCAGCCAGTCCAGGTCGGCGGCAAGGGCCGCGTCACTCGCGGTGCGCAGGTCAGCAATCACGGGGAACTGGCCGGACGTGACGGACACAAATGCCGCCGAGGGCAGCCCCGCGATCGCGTGCGCCGCGGCCAGCGCCGAGCCGGTGACGTCAGCTGACACATGCGCGACCACGGTCTGGCCGGCGACCGTCGTCTCGATCAGCGTCACCACGCTGACCATGCCGCGGTCGAGCAGCCGCGTGACCCTGGCCCGCGCGGCCGTCCGGGTCAGGCCCACCGCCCGACCGAGCGCCTGGAAACTGGCCCGGCCGTCACGCTGCAGCTGCTGCACGAGCAGGGCGTCGATCTCCTCCAACCGCGCCGCTCACCCCTCCGTGGTCGTGACAATGGAATCGTCAGCAAGAAGCTCGATTCGTTGCCGATTCGCTGGTGCACAAGCGTACAAGCAGAGTTAGCGTCACGATACACCAGCCCTGTCGGAGGTCCCGATGACCAGTCCTGCTCCTGCCAGCACCACGGCCCGTCTCGAGGCCAACGCCGTAACGCTGCGCCATGTGCTCGGCGAAGGCTTCACCAGCAACGGGCCGCTCGCCTCGGCCGCCGTGGCTTTCACCGCCTGCGCCGCCTTCGGTCTTGGCGCCCTGCCGCTCGTCTTCGCGCTCGCCGCGATCGTGGCGCTTACCTGGATTAACACGCCGTTCCAGTTCTCCCGGAAGATTGCGAGCGCGGGCGGGCTCTACGCGTTCCTGCGCGAGTCGGTCGGCCGGCGGCTCGCGTTCAGCGGCTCTGCCGCCTACTTCCTGTACTACGTGCTCATAGTTCCGGCGAATGCGCTCGTCGCGGGCAGCCTGCTCGAGTACGCGGCCGGGCAGGCAGGCGTGACCCTTCCGTCGTGGTCCTGGCTCGTCGTCGTGCCTGCCATGATCCTGCCCGCGTACGCGATCTCCTACTTCCGGTTGCGCCCGTCGCTCACCTACGGCGTCATCACCGGCGCGATCGAGGCGTTCGTGCTCGTGGGCTTGTCCGTCCTGCTGATCGCGCACGCCGGCCATCACAACACGGTGCAGGTGTTCAATCCCCGTCACGCGCTGAACGGCTGGGGCGGAGTCGCCATCGCGATGGGCATCGCTGCCACTGCCCTCGGCGGTCCAGACGCCGTCGTCAGCCTCGGCGAGGAGGCGATCGGCGGGCGGCGGACGATCCGCCGGGCACTGCTGATCACCCAGACCTCCGTGATCGGCCTGTACCTGCTGTTCTCCTATGCGGCAACCGCCGGATGGGGACTGGCCTCGATGGCCGGGTTTTCCGCCGCACCGGCCCCGCTGCTCACGCTCACGCACCTGGTGGCCGGGCCTGTAGGCGAGACCGCGGTCACCGTGCTGGTGCTCAACAGCATCATCGGCGTCAACCTGGCCGTGAACATCGCGATGGGAAGGATGCTGCTTGACCAGGCGCGGATGGGCGCGATTGATCGCCGCCTTGCCCGGATACACCCGGTACACCACACTCCGGTTGCGGCGTTGACCGCGACGCTGGTCGTGGAACTCACGGTGGCCTATGCCGCCGGCGCCATCTGGGGACTGATTAACGGCTTCATCGTCTGCATTGTCGCCGCGACGGCCGGCGCGATCCTGTCCCAGCTGATCGCGAACATCGGTCTCATCCGCTACCGCAAGCGGCTCGGCGCGGGCGCGCTGTCCACCGTGGGGATCCCCGCAGTCGCGGTCGGGCTGCTCGGCTTCGCTGTCTACGGCAACTTCTTCCCGGTGACCTACCCCGCCGTCGTCGGCCCGGTGACGGTGCTGGTCTGCTGCGCCGCTGCCCTGGCCTGGGCCGCGCGGGTCCGGCGCCGCGCCAGCGCCCCGGCCGCGATCCTCGCCATCT
>JASIBJ010000128.1 GCA_030045215.1 Streptosporangiaceae bacterium
GGTGGCGGGTAATGTCCGGGCACCTGCCTCCGGCCACTGCCTCGCACGACGGTCACCGGTACCGGGGCGTGCGCAGCTACCTGGAGGCTGACGGATCCGAGTCGCAGACCCGCGAAGCCGCCGACGCCCCGCGAGCCGACCACGAGCATGTCCGCACCAGCGCACTGCTCGCACAGCACGCGGGCCGCTCGCCCGCAGACGAGTAGCGGCCGAGGATTTATGGCGGAGTCGGATGCTTGAGCAGCCCGCATACCCTGCGCGAGCACCGTCTCGGCGCGGTCCCGCTCCGGATCTACCTGGCCGGCGTCCGCGAGTGGCAACGGCGTCTCTGCCGCGGTGGCGCCCGAGACCGCGTATCCGGGTGTCCAGGCATGCCAGATTGTCAGCGGAACGTCACGCAGCCGGGCCTCACGCACCGCCCACTTCAGGGCTTCCACGCTACCCGCGGACCCGTCGTATCCAACCATGATCTCATGTCTGCGCGTCGTCATGAGGACCTCCCGTCCGCGTCACTTCACGCGCTCCCGACGCGCGCGTCTGCCCCTGGCTGTCCCTGGCCGGTTACCCGTGCCGGGACCAGGTTGGCCCGACCGTGTCCCAGGCTCGCTGCCAGCCCGCCATGCGGCGCCGGTTGCAGATCAGCCGGATACCGCCGACGGCGCCGGCGGCCCCGACTGCGACGGCCATGAGAACCCACAGGACGGCGGAAATTACCTGATAGCACACGCCGACGGAGTTCAATGGGGGCGTTGTCTGCTGTCCGGCGGAGTTGACCCAGATCGTTACCTTCTGACCGGCGTGCGCATCGAGGTCGGTCGCGACTTGACCGGACCTGTGCTGACCGTCGGGTGCCTGCCAGCGGGCAGGCACCATGGCGACATCCCATCCCGCGTCGAGCGCGGACTGGGCCGCGCTCTGCTCCAGCGTCGCGATGGCGGGCCGCCAGCCGCGCTCGGCGCGCTGCTGCGCCAGGCCGGCGGAATAGGCGCGATGACCGGCCAGCAGGCCCAGCACGACGCAGGCGGCAATGGCCGCCACCAGCAGCGCGGTCATCGCCCGCGCCTCGATCCGGTCGATGCCGCGCCACAGCGGGTTTTGTCGCCGCCGCGACAGTCGCTGGACGAACTGCCACCTGTGGTTCACCGGGATCTACCTCCGACCCGTGCCCTTGAGGCAACGTTGCCCGTTCCGGCGCTGACTCATCAGGGTCATTCGTCCCATCGGGCCCGGACCGATGACCTGCGTGCTGGTCGGTGAGCGATCGTTGATCACGGTCACGCTGCGGCAGCCATCTGGCGGTGGGTTGCTGACCAGCATCTGCGGCGTCTCGGTCATTGCGTGTCACCTCTTAGCTGCAGGATCGGCCATGATGCGCCGGGCCCGGCAGGGTCAAATGGCCCTACTCAGGCAGACCTGCGGCCGGCGAGGATGGCGTGATCGTAGAGTGAGCGGCGTCGCCCAGGCCGATGCGGGGCGGTGCCCGGGCGGCTAGTCCTACCGGAGTGGAGGACGAGGTGACCGAAGTGAGCGATGTCGGCGGAACCGACTTGGGGCGGCGCATTTCTGATCGGCGGGCTCGCCTAGGCCTGAGCCGCGAGGATGCCGCGGCGCGGGCAGGAATGGCGCCGGAATACCTTGCCTATCTGGAGACGAGCCCGACCGCGGATCCGTCACAAGGGGCGCTGATACGGCTGGCCACTGCCCTCGGCACAACATCGGACGCGTTCTCGGGCGCGGGCATTACAGCACCCCCTGGGCAGCAGGGAGCGCAACGGCATGCGGCGCTGGAGGTCCTGACCGAGGAGGAATGCTGGGCCTACATCCGGCCGCGCGGGGTCGGCCGGTTCTTGTATAGCGCGGACAGAGGCCCGGTGGCCGTGCCGGTCAACTACGCGATGCTGGGCGACGCAGTGGTCTTCCGGACCGATGACCGCACCGCCGCGGCCGGGGCGGTCAGCCAGCGGAGGGTCTCGTTCGACGTCGACCATATCGACGACGCGCTGAGCGAGGGATGGAGCGTCCTCGTCAGCGGGATCGCGACGATCCTCACCCGTCCCGACGACGTGCACGCCGCGGACGGCCTCGATATCGAGCCGTGGGCCGGGGGCGAGCGCAACGCCTATATCCGGCTCGTGCCCGAGGAAGTCACCGGGCGCCGTATCCGGATCCACGCATCGCGGTGAATCGCGGTAACTCAACTCGCGCGCGGATAGCTCATCCGGTCTCTCACGCCCACGACGGCCTCGGCGTGCCTGATGCGGGCCAGGAGTCGAAGCGCGGTGTCAAGCCGCTCCACCGGTCCGGCGATCGTCACGATTCCGTACTTGACCGTGACCTCCAGCGTGTCCGGGTCTAGCCCGAACTCCTTGTCGATGATGACCTTGGTTACCTCGTCAAAGATGTCGGAGTCTGGCCGTTCGTACACGCTAAGCACGTCGGATCGCGTCACGATTCCGAGGAGCCGCTCATCTTGGTCGACGACGGGCAGCCGCTTGATCTGCCACTGCTCCATCTGACGGGCGGCCTCCGATACCGAAGCCCACGGGTGAACGGCAATTGCCGGGCTCGTCATCAGCTGCTGCGCGGTGAGCGCGTTCGCCTTGTTCTCCTGATTCAGCCGCCAGTTGAGGCGCTCAAGCCCCGGCGGGAACTCAGGATCTGTCAGCTTGCAGAGCAAATCGGCCTCGGATACCAGCCCGATTACCCGGTCGTCATCGTCGATTACCGGGCATGCGCTCACCCGGTAGCGGTGCAGTACCGTCACGATCTCCTTGTAGTCCGCGTCCTGCCGCAACGCGATCACGCTTGTGGTCATCACATCGCCGACTGCCGCATTCATTGCCTCTCCCCCCGTTGACCGTCGGCCCCGCCTCGGTGGATCCGTGCCCTACTTCCCGCCCTTGCCCCGGATGATCACGATCGGGCACGGCGACAGATGCGAGCAGTGCTGGCTCACCGAGCCGAGCAGCGCCCCGGTGAAGCCACCGTGTCCCCGGCTCCCGATGACCAGCAACTCGGCTCCCTTGGCCGCCTCCAGCAGCACCTGAGCCGCGTTCCCCTCGGTAACCGATGTGCTAACCCGCACGCTGCTGGCCGGGTCAGCCTCATCCGCGATGACCTCTGCAAGTGTCTTCGCGGCAATTTCCCCGAAATCGGTGGCATCCATCGCCGAGACCGGCGCCCAGGCATATCCGCCGGCCATCACCGGATAGTGCCAGGCGATGACGGCATGGACCGCCGCGCCAGTGAGCCCGGCCTGCCGCAAGGCCCACCGCAGCGCGGCCCTCGACTGGTCCGATCCGTCCACCCCGACCACAATGCGCCGCTCCTGATTACTCTGCCCGGTCATGGCCCTCACCACCAAGAATCGCTCCTACCTCAACCGTCGCGCAGGGCTAGCGAGCCTGGCAGGGGCGTTCCTACCCGCGCGGAGGGACCTTCGCCCCGCGCGGTAATCAGGTTCCGGTCCTACCTGAGCCGACGCAGGAACGGATCCCGCGGGGCGGCCGCCGCGATCCGGACCCGCACGTCGACGGCCTGCACATCCTGCGGGCGGGCGATCACCGGATTAAGGTCGAGCTCGGCGACCTCCGGCAGCTCGTCGGCCAGCCTCGACACCCGCAGCAGCACGTCGGCCAGGCCGGCTGTGTCCGCCGGCGGAGAACCCCGGTGCCCGGTCAGCAGTTCAGCCGCCCGCACCCCGTGGATCATCTCGGCCGCGTCGGCGTCGGTCAGCGGCGACAGCCGGGCGATGTGGTCACCGAGGACCTCGGTGGCCACCCCACCGAGCCCGAACACGACGAGCGGCCCGAAAACCGGCTCTTGCACCACGCCGATCAGCGTCTCCACCCCTCCTGCCAGCATCGGCTGTACCAGTACCCGCTGCAGGGCAGGCCCGAACTGCGAGGCCAGCTCGTGGTACGCGCCGGTCACCTCGTCGGGCGTGCGCAGGTCCAGCTTGACCGCGCCGGCGTCGGTCTTGTGCACGAGCCCGGCCACCTCGGCCTTGAGCACGACGTGCCCGCCGAGTTCCGCTGCCGCCGTCAGCGCGTCATCCGGCGTCGTGACGGCGCGCGTCGTCACCATCGGGATGCCATAGCTCGCCAGCAGCTGCACCGCGTCGGGGTCGGCGAGCCAGCCGCCGTCCGGGTTCGCGGTCAGGAACGCCGAGACAATGGCTCGGGCGCCGACCCTGTCCAGGTCGGTGAACTCGGGCAGCCGGCCGTGGTCGCGGTCGCGCCAGGCCCGGTAGCGGGTGGCATGGCCGAGAGCCCGCACGGCACCCTCGGGGTAGCCATACGCTGGCAACCGCGGCTCGTTCTCATTTTCGGGTTCGGAGCCGCCCGGGCCGAGCAACCGGACCGACTCGGTCTGATCCAGCAGCACGGCGGCCATGGGCTTAGCGACCTGCGCGCCTGCGATGGCCGTCCTCAGGTCGGCGATCGCGGTAGGCACGCCGATCGCGACGACCGCGTCGACCGAATCATCCGCGGCAACCTCACGCAAGCAGGCGCCGAACACCTCGGTGCTCACGCCGGCCGTCGTATCCACTGGTCCGGCAACGGCCGCTCCGGACGGCAGCAGTCGCGCCAGTCGCCCCTGCGTCTCGGCGCTCAGGATGGCAACGGTCAGGCCGACGTCACCGCACGCGTCAGCGGCGAGCACCCCGGCACCGCCTGCGTTCGACACGATCGCCACACGAGATCCGGTCGGCAGGGGCTGGCACGAGAGGAGGGCCGCTGTATCCACGAGCTCGCCCAGGCTGTCCGTGGCAATGATCCCGGCCTGGCCGAACAGGGCTTCCTGGGTCACGAGAGGCGTTGCGGTGGCGGCGGTGTGCGACGCTGCGGCGCGCTGGCCGGCCACCGAGCGACCTCCGATCACGGTGAGCACCGGAATCTGCCGGCCGACCCTCCTGGCCGTCCGGGCGAAGGCGCGCGGATTACCGAATGACTCGACGTACAGGATCGCAAGCCGGGTCTTTCCGTCCTGCTCCCACCAGGTCAGCAGGTCATTGCTTGAGACGTCGTACTTGTCGCCGACCGAGGCGAAGGAGGTAACGCCGATGCCGAGCCTGGTGACATGCTCCATCAGCGCGACGCCGACGCCGCCCGACTGGACGACCAGGCCGGCAGTGCCCGGCGGCGGCGTCCGCGCCGCGAACGTGGCGTTGAGGCGCTCGCTTGGCACGGCGACGCCGAAGCAGTTAGGGCCGACCAGCCGCATCCCGTACCGGCGGCAGATCGCGACTAGGTCCGCCCCGCGCGGCCCGAGGCCAGCGGTGATGACCACCAGGGTGTGCACGCCCCGGCGACCGCACTGCTCGGCCGCCTCGGTTACCTCGGCGGGCGGCACAGCGATCACCGCGAGATCCACGTCGTCCGGCAGTTCCAGCGGCGAGGTCATGGCCGAGAGGCCCTCCATCGAGCCGCCGTGCAAGTTGACGGGGTACACGGGCCCGGCAAAGCCGCCGGCGACGATGTTGTGCAAGATCTCGCGGCCGACCGACCCGCGGTGCCGGCTCGGGCCGATCACCGCGACCGAGGCGGGCTGGAGCAGGTGGCGCAGGCTCGCCACCTCGGCGCGGCTGGCCCGTTTCGCGACCGCGTCCAGGTAGCTATCGAACCGCTCGTCGTCAACGGCCGGCAGCGGGAACGTCAGCTCAATGACACCGTCGGCGAAGTGACGCTCGACCGGCAGGCCCGCGTCCTTGAATACCTGTTGCATGGCGTAGTTATCCGGCAGTGTCTCGGCCTCGAACGCGACCAGGTTCCGCTGTCGGCCCAGTGACACCAAGTACTCGAGCAACAGGGTCGCCACGCCCCGGCCGTGCATGTCATCGGACACGGCAAACGCGATCTCGGCCCGCCCCGGCGTGCCGGTGGCCTCCCAGCCGGCCGCCCCCACGAGCTTGCCGCTGAGCAATGCCAGCAGCGCGACATGGTCGGGCGCGGGGGGCCGGCAGAGACGCTGCGCTTCTCGTTCCGGTGCCCGCGAGCTGAGGCTGAAGAACCGGAAATAGGCGTTATCGGGTGACAGCTTCGCGTGCATCTCGCGTACGGCATCGGCGTCCTCAGGCCGCGCCTGCCGGATCTCGACGGTGCTGCCATCCGCGAGCAGCGCGTAGGTCGCCTCGCCGGCGTTCGCGATGATCGCGCCGCCACCGCCTGCGTCCCGGTCGTGCCATGCCTGCACCATCGCCAGTCTCCCTCTGCTGGGCCCGGACAATCATGTCCAGCATGCCGGATAGACGTAAACCCAGCTGAGGGCCGCGGCCTTCAATCGGGGGACTTTTGGCCCCTAGCCCTCGCGAGCACCAGGTGCCAGCATCGGGCGCCTGCGTGGTTACTCAGCTGCCTTGCCGCTCTTCTTGCCGGACGACGACTTGCTGCCGCTCGTCGCAAGCAACGGCGCGGTCGCCTTGAGGACGTCCTCGGCGAACTTGCGCTGACTGGCAAGCAGCTGCTCAGCGAAGTCGTATGCGCTCTTCACCAGGTCCTCCGGCTTGGGCAGCTTTTCAGCGACGTTCAGGCTGTCCGCGAAGGGCAGGTTCAGCTCAGGCAGCTCCGGCTTCATCGACTGCACGGCGCTGGACCAGCGCTCGATCGCGTCCACGACCGCCGCCTGGCTCCTGCGAATGGCGTTCAGCACGTCCTCCTGGAACTCCTGCCCGATGCTCGGCTCGGCCATTTCTCCTCCTCAGGACCGGGACTTGCGATTCCCCGAGATACCTCGTCTTGCTCAATATAACTAGCGTACGTTCGCTGTGTCAAGCAGACGAAGTCAGGCCCGGCTACGGGCCCGGACATACTCGCCCGGTGCGTCGCCAGCCGGCGGGAACGCCGCGCTGCCCATCGACGGCGGGTCGACCCGCGCTCCCGCCCGTGCGCCGGCCCAGTCGGCCCAGTCCTCCCACCAGGACCCAGGTTCGTGGCTGGCCGCCGCTCGCCATTGCGACGCCTCGCCCGGGTATTCATCCGCGGTCTCCAGCCAGGCCTTCGGGCCCGGCGGGTTGACGATCCCGGCGATGTGACCGCCGCTGGACAGCACGTACCGGACATCTCCCCCGAGCAGTCGGGTCGCCTGGTAGGAGGCGGTCCACGGCACGATGTGATCGTTGACGGCGCCGACCACATAGGCGTCGTTCTTGACATTGGCCAGGGAGAGCCGCCGGCCGGCGAGCTCCATGACGCCGTTAGCGAGTTCGTTCCTCACATACAGGCAGCGCAGGTAGAACGCGTGCATGGCGGCAGGCATGCGGGTGCTGTCGGCATTCCAGGCCAGGATGTCAAAGGCAGGCGGCTTCTGGCCGAGCAGCCAGTTCGAGACGACGTAGCTGAAGATCAGGTCATTGGCCCTGATCACGTCGAAGGCGGCTGCCATCTGGCGGCCTTCGAGGTAGCCGGTCGCGTTCATCTGGCGCTCCAGCCTGGCTACTGTTTGCTCATCAGTGAACGCTCCGAGCACCCCCGGCTCGGAGTAATCGAGCATAGTGTTCAGCAGGGTGACCGAGCCGAGGCGATCGTCTCCGGTGTCGGCCAGGTAGGCCGCGAGCATCGCGGTCAGGGCGCCGCCGAGGCACAGCCCGACGATGTCGATCCGCGGCGCCCCGGTGATGTCCTGGATGACGTCAAGGGCCTGCCGCGGGCCGTGAATGAGGTAGTCGTCCAGGGTGACTCCGCGCATGGAGGCGTCCGGGTCGCGGTAAGAGATCGCGAACACCGTCCGCTCGTGCTGCACAGCCCACTCGAGGAAGCTGCGGCCCGGCGCCAGGTCCATGATGTAGTACTTGTTGATCCAGGGCGGGCTGGCCAGCAGCGGCACTTCGCGGACCTGGGGCGTCTGCGGTGCGTACTGGAGCAGTTCCATCAGGTCGTTCCTGAACACCACTTTTCCGGGTGTGGCCGCAAGGTTGAGGCCGAGCGTGAACGGCCGGGTGTCCACCTGACGCGGCATCCCGCGGTTGGTAAGCAGGTCGCTGACCATGTTGCGAGCACCGGCGAGGAGGCTGAGGCCGCCGGTGTCCAGAGCGTGCTTGAGCGCGGCCGGATTGGTGGGCAGGAAATTGACCGGCGCGAGTGCATCCGCCAGGAAGTCGGCCGCGAGCCGAGCCTTCGCGTCCTGGTGCCGATCGCCCTGGCCGGCCGTCAGCAGGTCGGACAGCAGCCGGCTGCCCGCCAGATAGGACTGCCGCAGCGCAAAGTAGAACGGGTTGCCGCTCCAGGCCGGATCGGCGAATCGTTTGTCGGGCGGCGCGGCCGGATCTCGCGGCGCGCCGAGCCAGATGCCGGCGGCGTCCGGGCCAATGGCGGCCAGACTCCGCCAGTAGCGGGTCACCGCCTCCGCGACCTCCGGCCGGCGGGACATGGCGCGGCCCAGCACGCGCAGCATGGCCTCCCCGAAGCCGGCGATGTCGACGGAACCGAACGCCGCCGCCTCGGGCCCGATCAGGCCGGCCTCTGCCTCGCCGGGCAGCGACTCAGGCTCCGAAGTCGTCATGCGAGTGCCTCCTGTCATGTTCCGCCGGTCGGCCGGGTCCCGCTCGGCCCGGGGTCGCCGGGCCGAGGCGCGCCCCGGCCGCTCTCACTGCCGCTCGAAGATCGCCGCGATGCCCTGGCCTCCGCCGATGCACATCGTGGTCAAGGCGTAACGCCCGCCTGTGCGCCGCAGTTCGTGCAGGGCCTTGACCGCCAGGATGGTGCCGGTAGCGCCAATCGGATGGCCGAGCGAAATGCCGCTGCCGTTGGGATTGGTACGTTCCGCCGGCAGCCCGAGCTCGCGCGCGACCGCCAGCGCCTGGGCCGCGAAGGCCTCGTTGACCTCGAACACGTCGATATCGTCGACCTTCAGGCCGGTGCGCTCCAGCACTGCGCGCACGGCCGGCACCGGGCCCATGCCCATGATCCGAGGCTCCACGCCGGCGTGCGAGTACCCGACCAGCCGGCCGAGCGCGCTCGCCCCGTGCTCCTCCGCATAGGAACGGCTAGCCAGTACCACCGCGCCGGCCGCGTCGTTGATGCCTGAGGCGTTCCCGGCCGTGACGCTGCCATCGGCACCGAACGCCGGGCGGAGCCTGGCCATGTCGTCGACGCTCACATCCGTCCGGACGTGCTCGTCAGTGTCCACGATCACAGCGCCTTTGCGGCCGGCCACTTCGACCGGCACGATCTGGTCACTGAAGTAACCGGCCGCAGCGGCGGCCGCTGCCCGGCGATGGCTCTCGGCCGCTAGCTCGTCCTGGCTTTCCCTGGACACGTGGAACTCGGTCGCGACATTCTCCGCGGTGACGCCCATGTGACAGCCATCGAATGGGTCGGTCAGCGCGCCAACCATCGCGTCGATCACCATGCCGTCCTGCATCCGCTGGCCCCATCGCATCGCGGGGAGCCAGTACTGACCGCGGCTCATGACCTCGGCACCGCCGGCCACCGCCGCTTCGCAGTCGCCGAGCGCGATGGCTTGCGCCGCGGACACGATCGCCTGCAGCCCGCTGCCGCAGAGCCGGTTGACGGTGAACGCCGGCGTAGCGGTCGGCAGGCCGCCGTTGACCGCTGCCACCCTGGACAGGTACATGTCCCTGGGCTCGGTGTGGATCACGTTCGCGAACACGACGTGGCCGACGTCGTCCGGCTCAACGCCGGACCGGGTGACGGCCGCCCGTACGACAGTCGCGGCGAGATCGCAGGGCGGAACGGCCGCCAGGCCGCCGCCGAACTTGCCGATGGCGGTACGAACCGCCGACAGCACCAGGACATCTCGTGAGTCATTCATCGTGACCTCACATGTCCAGTCCGCCGTTGACGGCCCAGATCTGGCCGGTGATGTACGCGGACTCGTCAGCGGCGAGGAACCCTACGACGCGCGCGATCTCCTCGGGCGCGCCCAGGCGGCCGACCGGGATCTGGCCGCGGATCCGCTCGAGCAGCTTGTCGGGAATCGTCGCCAGCATGTCCGTGGCGATGAACCCGGGCGTGACGGCGTTGACGGTCAGCCCGACGCCGTCGCCAACCGGGTGCTGTGCCCGGCTGAGCTGGAAGACGGCCTCCTTGGCCAGCGACTTGGTGAGGCCGAACAGCCCGGACTTGGAGGCCGCGTAGTTCGCCTGGCCGATGTTCCCAGTCTCGCCGATGACCGAGGACACGTTGATGATGCGGCCGGTGCCTCGCTCGAGCATGTGGTCGAGCGCCGCCTGGGCCATGAAGAACGCGCCGGACAGGTTCACCGCTATCACCCGCTGCCAGTCCTCATCAGACATCTTGGCGACGGTCTTGTCGATGGTGATGCCGGCGTTGTTCACCAGGATGTCGAGCCGGCCCTGGCGCTCGATGACCTCGGCCAGGACGCGGCGGCAATCGCCAGCAAGGCCGATGTTTCCCTCGTGTACGGTGATGAGCTGCTCCGGGTAGCTGTCGCTCAGGTCAGCACGCAGCTTCTCCGCGGCCTCGGCGCCGCGCCAGTAGCCCGCGGCCACGCAAGCGCCGGCCGCGGCCAGGCGGCGGCTGATCGCGGCCCCGATCCCCCGGGTGCCGCCGGTGACGAAGGCCACCCGGCCTCGCAAGGTCTCGCCGGTATCACGCTGAACTAACCCGGTGCTGGTGCTGGTCATCGTGGTTCTCCTCTGGTGTTCGTTCGATCCGCCGGACTGGCGCACGGCACCGAGAGACGACCCACACCAACCGCGTACCGCTTCTGCAAACGTGCGTCCGATACTTCGCCGCTGACCCGCCGGGTGAAAGTGACCAAGGTCCCGCGTGCAGGGACCACACGACCCTCATGCAATCTCAGCGGGAAATGGTCGACTGGCGGCGTCCGCGAACCCCCTTAAACCGAGCGCAGGAAGGGCCGGCCATGAGCACGCTCGACTTGTCCAGGCGGCAGTTCGGCATCACGACCGTGTACCACTTCATCTTCGTGCCGCTGACGATCGGTCTGTCCCTGCTCGTGGCCTGCCTCCAGACGGCGTGGCTGGTCAAGAAGGACCCTGCCTACCTGCGGTTGACGAAACGCGCCAAGCAGGAAGGCGCTGATGTCTGACCTGCTGGGCGCGACGGTCGGTCGCAGCGTCCTGCTGGTCACGCATGACCTCGAGGGGCCCAGGCACTTCGATGAGGTGGTCGTGCTGGTGCGAGGCCAGGTCGTGGAGCGCGGTACGCACGCCACCCTGGTCCGTGGCCAGCCGGCGACCAACGGTCGGCCGCTGGCATTGGCGGACGGGCCGATGGGGGAAGGATGAGCAACATGACCTGCGCGCTGCACGTGTCCTGGGACGAGAAGCTGACGGAATACGACTTCGGCCCGCGTCACCCGATGGCACCGATCCGGATCAAGCTCACGATGGAACTCGCCACCGCCTTCGGTCTGCTCAGCCGGGAGCAGGTCGAGGTTGAGGCGGCGCCAGCCGCCTCCGACGCCGAGCTCAAGCTCGTGCACGACCCTGAGTACATCGAGGCTGTGCGATATGCAGGCCGGCTCTGGTCCGAGGACGCCGGCGAGTCAATTGACGCCCGGAGGCTACTGCGGCATGGCCTCGGTACCGAGGACGATCCGGCCTTCCGGGACATGCACGAAGCCTCGGCCCTGGTGGCGGGGGCCACGCTCGGCGCGGCCAGGGCGGTCTGGGCCGGACGCGCGCGGCACGGAGCGAGCATCGCCGGCGGGCTGCATCACGCCATGCGCGACCGGGCCAGCGGGTTCTGCATCTATAACGACCCGGCAATCGCGATCGCCTGGCTGCTGCAAGAAGGCGCCGAACGCATCGCATATGTCGACATAGACGTACACCACGGTGATGGCGTTCAGGCTGCGTTCTGGAACGACCCGAGGGTGCTGACGATCAGCCTGCACGAGAGCCCGGAGACGCTCTTCCCCGGCACCGGTCGGGCGAGCGAGACCGGCGGGCCGGACGCCGATGGCTCGGCCGTCAACGTGGCGCTGCTGCCGGGTACCAGGGACGCGGGATGGCTGCGGGCGTTCGACGCGATCGTCCCGCCGCTGCTGCGGCAGTTCCGCCCGCAGATCCTGGTCAGCCAGCACGGGTGCGACACCCACTGGAGCGATCCGCTTGCCGATCTCCAGCTGACGATCGACGCGCAGCGGACCGCGCACGCGGCGCTGCACGATTTGGCGCACGAGGTCTGCGAGGGACGCTGGCTGTTCACCGGGGGCGGCGGGTACCAGCTGGTGGAGGTCGTGCCGAGATCGTGGACGCATCTGCTCGCGATAGCGGCCGGTGAGCCCATAGACCCCTCAGCCCACACGCCGCAACTGTGGCGTGAGTACGTGGGCGAGGTCGCGGTCGGGTCCCCGCCTGAGACGATGACCGAGGGCGGCACCGGCGAGTTCCCCAAGTTTGAGGCCGGCTATGACCCGGCCGAGCCCGTTGATCAGGCCATCTTGGCGACAAGGAACGCGGTGTTTCCCGCGTACGGGATGATGCCGACGTTGTGACCCTTCGGACGCGCAGGCCTTCGGCGCTGTGACGGTCCGGCGGCCGCAGATCCCGCTTGCGCCGGGAAAGCAGGCCCTAGGTCCCCCCGTTCCCAGGCAGAAAGCCGCTGCCGCGACGATCGGCGGTCCCGCAGGCTTGGCTGTACACACGCGGGACGGAGGCAAGGGCAATGGAGCGGATGAGCACTCTGGACGCGGGTTTCTACCTGGTGGATCACCGTAACGTGCCGATGCACCTCGGCTCGGTCGCGATCTTCGACGGGCCCGCGCCGCGGCATTCCGAGCTGGCCGAGCTGTACACGGCCAGACTTGCGCGGCTGCCGCGATACCGGCAGGTGGTGCGGACCGCTCCGCTGCAGCTACTGCGCCCGGCCTGGGCCGATGACCCCGACTTCGACATCTACGAGCACATCCGTCACCTCAGGGTTCCGCGGCCGGGCGACGATGCGCAGCTTCGCGAGCTGGCCGGGCGCATCTTTGCCGAGCCGCTCGACCCGCACAGGCCGCTGTGGGAGGCCTGGTTGCTTGACGGCCTGGCAGGCGGCAGGTGGGCGGTCCTGTCGAAGGTGCACCATTGCGTGGTCGACGGAGTCGGAGGATCCGACCTGATGACGGCACTCTTCGGCCCGGAGTGCGATTCCGCGGACCACCCCGCCGGGGCCGCTGACCAGCCAGCCTCGGCGACCGATCGCGTCGCCGAAGCGATCGCCAGGCCGGTCCGCGAGCTGGCGGCGGTCGCCGGCAGCGTTCTCACGCAGCTGCCGTGCGTCCAGGACCTCGCCGCCTACGGTCAGGGCCTGGCGCGCGGGGCGCGGCGCCTGGCCGCCGGCAGTGTCAGCTCGCTGAACGGCCCGGCCGGCCGAAGCCGCCGGTGGGCATGGACCAGCACCAACCTCGATGAGCTCCGGCAAATCCGGGGCACGCTCGGCGGCACCGTGAACGATGTCCTGCTCGCCGCCGCAGCGGGCAGCCTGCGGAGGGTGATACCCGAACGCGAGCTGGCGGCTCACCAGGTGGTCAGGTCCCTCGTGCCGGTGTCCGTGCGCACGGCCACGGAATCCGGAGCAGTCACGAACCGGCTATCGGCCGTCCTCGTTAATCTGCCAGTTGCCGAGCCGGAGCCGCTGAGGCGGCTGGAGCAGATCCGCGCGCAGACCGAGGATTTGAAGCGCACCCACCAGGCGGCCGGGCCGCAATTGCTGAGCGGGATGCTCGGTGCGACCGCACCGCCGCTGCTGGCGCTCGGGCTGCGGGCCGCGTTCCGGCTGCCGCAGCCGTTCGTGCAGATGGTCACCACAAACGTTCCAGGACCCGGCGTCCCGCTGTCGGCTCTCGGCCGCCCGCTGGCGGCGATATACCCATACGCACCGATCGGCGGTAATGTACGCATCTCCGTGGCCATGTTCTCGTACGCCAGCACGCTGTACTTCGGCGTCACCGCAGACAACGACGCCATCGCCGGACCCGAGGAGCTGACCGGCGGCCTCAACCATGAGATTGCCATCCTCAGCCGACTGGCGGGCCTGGACCGTGACGCCGTCCTCGCCACCACGGCGTCAGCCGCAGGATGACCCCCGCTGCGGCGTCAGCCGCCGGTTGACGCCGCGCGCGGAGCCTCTGCCTTCGTGGCCGGGACCACGATCACCGGGCACACCGCATGCCGCAGGCAGTAGGACGTGACCGAGCCATGCAGGATGGCACGCGCGCTGACCTGACGCTCGCGACCCACTACCAGCACGTCGCCAGGCCGGCGAGCGATGTCGGTCAGGACAACGCCGGGATCGCCGTCCGGGGTCTCGATGGCCACGTCCAGGTCGGCTGCCGCTTGGCCGAGCGCCTGCTCAAGCGCCTTCTTGGTCAGCACCCTGGCCGCAACGCGCTGCTCCCAGTCCGCGAAGTACAGCACGACGTGCGGGTGAGCCAGATGCCGGTGACGGCGGCCGCCGTGCCTGGGCAGGCCCAGCGCCCAGGACCGGACGGCGATCAGCCTGGCCCCATGTCGGCGCGCTAGCGCGACCGCCTCCCGGAGCGCGGCCAGGCCGGGCCCGGAGTCGTCGATGCCGACGATGACCCGGCAGACGGCTAAGCCGCTGTCTGACGGGACGCCACCGGCCTGAGCCAGCGGCGAACCGGAACTCATCGTCGCCGCCTTCCCGCCCGGCCGCCTCGTCAGCGGCTAAGCACGACCTTCAGGGCGCCGGTGTCGGCGGCCCGGGTGAACACGTCGTACGCTTCGGGAAACTCGTCAAGCCCGAACCGGTGCGTCACGAACTTCCGCGTGTCGATCTGGCGGCTCGCCAGCAGCCGCATCAGCAGCGGAGTCGAGTAGGTATCAACAAGTCCTGTCGTCACCGTGAGATCGCGCGTCCACTGATCCTCGAGATGGAATGCGGCAGGCTTGCCGTGGACGCCGACGTTAGCGACCCGGGCGCCGGGCCGCGTGAGCCGGACGGCCAGCTCGAATGTCTCCGGCAGGCCGACGGCCTCGATGACGACATCGGCGCCGCGGCCATCGGTCAGGGACCGAACGACCTCCAGCGGATTGGCGACCGAGTCGTTCACCGTGACGTCCGCGCCGAAGTGCTTGGCCGCCTCCAACCGCCGCTCTGCGGGATCTATCGCGATGATGTGGCTCGGGCTGAACAGCCGGGCGCCCATCACGGCGGCCAGGCCCACCGGCCCCGACCCGATGACCGCGACGACCTCGCCTGGCTGGATGCCCGCCTTGAGCACGCCAACTTCGTATCCGGTCGGAACGACATCAGCGAGCATCAGCGCTTCCTCATCCGCAATGGCGGCCGGTAGCTGGTAGGTCGAGGTGTCGGCGAAGGGAACCCGGACGAACTCGGCCTGGGTCCCGTTATAGGTGTGGCCGAGAACCCAGCCACCACCACCACGGCACTGCCCGAAGTGGCCCTCGCGGCAAGGGGCACACATACCGCACGACGAGATGCAGCTGACCAGCACCCGGTCGCCTTCGCCGACGGTGCGAACGTTGCTGCCAATCTGCTCGACTGTCCCGACAGCCTCATGGCCGATTACCCGGCCGGGATGCACCGAGGGCACATCTCCGGCGAGAATGTGCAGATCCGTCCCGCAGATCGTGGTGGCATCGACGCGCACGATGGCATCGGCCTCATCGGTGATCTCCGGATCAGGCGCGTCATCCCAGGCTGGTGCTGCGCCCGGTCCACGGTAGACGATCGCTTTCATCTATCCTCACTCCCTGCGGCCCTTATCGAGCGCGGTCAGGCTGCACCGCTGGATTGTGCCTGATCCTGCGGCCCGTGATGCGGTCAGGCCGGATCTGGATGAAGTGCTCACGGACCCCCTCCGGCCAGGGCTCCACGCCCGCCTCAAGCGCCTGGCGACGCTCATCGTCGGTGTCCAGGTGGTGTGCCGGGCCCTGGATCAGCACGCTCCACCCTTCGCGGGCCTGGGCGTCGAAGTCGTCGACTTCGAACGCGACGCGGTATTCGGCGTGCGCGATCCCGGTCCTGAGGTCTTCGTCCGTGGCGCTGTCCTGCGCGGTCCTGAACAAGATGGCACCCTTATGCATCTTGTAGTTCACCGGCAGCACGGTCAGGTCCCACCGCCCGGCAAAGACCAGCCGGCCAATGCCGCCTGGGGCGATCAGGCCCAGGCACTCTGCTTCCCCAAGGGTTTCCAGCACGGCCTCAGGCATTGCACGCTCTCCCGTCTACGGTCGCGGATAGCTAAGCCGGTCCCTGACAGCCACGACGCCGTCGACCTGACCGATCGCGGCTAGCAGGCTGAGTGCCACTGGCTGCCTGTGCACCGGACCGGCGACCGTAACGACACCCCCCGTGACCGTGACCTCGAAGGCCAGGTTATCGAGGACGAACTCGGCCTCGATAACCTGCTCCAGGATCTCCTTCCTGATGTCCTCGTCCGGACGGTCGTATACACCGAGGAGATCCACCCGGCTCACGATTCCCACCAGCCGCCTGGTCGGACCGTCGACGACGGGCAGCCGCTTGACATGACGCGCGTGCATGAGACGAGCGGCCTCGGCGACAGTCGCATCCGGTCCGATCGTGATCGCCGGCCGGTGCATCAGCTCGGCGGCGCAAAGCCCTGCGGCCTTTGCCTTATCGCTATGCCGGACAAGGACACTAACCCGGCTGCTGGGAACCGCCTCCTTGACCAGCAGGTCGTCCTCGGATACCACGCCGATGACCCGGTCATGGTCGTCGAGCACAGGGAACGCGCTGAATTTGCGGCTACGCATGACGTGCACGATCTCCTTGAATTGCGCGTGCTTGCGCAGCGAAACGACGTTGCGCGTCATCACGTCCTCTACCCGCGTGGTCATGGCGCTCAACTCCTCGTTCGACGCCCAATCAGAGCCTCGCAGGCACCAGCGCTGGCGGCCAGGGACGAAGGGCCCTGGCCCGACGGACTCATGACCGCCGTCGGGTGGCTGCATGCATGCTGAGCGGGAGGGACCCACCCGCTTCTCGCGGATCCGGATTTCGCGGTGTGCTGGCTGCCCGCCAGCATCCCCGCGACAGGGGCTCGGCTGGTCCCTCCCGTAACTGTCATCACACACCCTCAGCGACGTGCGCCCTAGGGCCGTAGGGCCAGCTGATCGCGGGACCTTCGTCACGTGTGGGCTTTGGGGGGAACGAGGTCGGCTCCGGGCCTCCGTGCCCGGCCACCTGGCCGGGTCCGTGGAGAGGCCATTAGACCCTGGTCTCTCGGGCGGCCAGAACCAAGAATGAAATGATCACTGAATGCAAGCCTGGAGAACCACGTGAGCACGGATAGTGAGTCAGGTCGATCGGCGTGGCAGCTGCCCGCCACCGGCCTGGCCCGGCTGCACGAGTCCCTGCGGAAGGCCGGCTACCAGGTCATCGGTCCGCAGGTGGTGAATGGCGCCATCGTCCTGCGTGAGCTCTCCTCAGCCGACGAACTGCCGTTCGGCTGGGGCGTCACCCTGGCTCCCGGCGGCTACCGGCTCCGCCGTCGTGATGATGATGCCGCCTTCGGGCACGCGGCTGGCCCGGGCTCGTGGAAGCAGTTCCTCCATCCGCCGCGCGAGCAGCTCTGGTCGGCCCGGCGGACGGCGGACGGCGGATACTCGGCCGCTGCGGCACCGCGCGGCGACGCCAAGCTCGCATTCATCGGTGTCCGCCCGTGTGACTTGCGGGCCATTCAGATCCAGGACCAGGTGCTCGGCGCACCCTCCCACCCGGACTCGGCCTATGCCAGTCGCCGGTCGTCGACCTTCGTGGTCGCCGTGAACTGCACCGAGCCAGGGGAAACCTGCTTCTGCACGTCCATGGGGACCGGGCCGCAGGCCGGTCCCGGATACGACCTGCTGCTCACCGAGCTGACCGGCCCTGACCACGTCTTCATCGTCGAGCCCGGCTCCCCGGCTGGGGAGGCGATGCTCGCCGGGCTCGAGCCGCTGCCGGCGGACCCGAGCGCGGTGCAGCGGGCCCGTGACGGCGTAACCGCGGCCGCCGGCAAGATGGGCCGGACCATGCAAGCGGATGGACTGCGCGACCTGCTGGCCGGCAGCCACGACGCGACGCGGTGGGAGGAGGTCGCGTCGCGCTGCCTGACCTGCGGAAACTGCACGATGGCCTGCCCTACCTGCTTTTGCACGACAGTCGAGGACGTTACCGACCTCAGCGGCGACCACGCCGAGCGCTGGCAAAGCTGGGCCTCATGCTTCGATCTTGACTTCTCGTACCTGCATTCCGGCCCGGTGCGGTCCTCGGGCGAAAGCCGCTACCGCCAGTGGCTCACCCACAAGCTGGGCACCTGGCACGACCAGTTCGGCACCTCCGGGTGCGTCGGCTGCGGCCGGTGCATCGTCTGGTGCCCGGTCGGCATCGACATCACCGAGGAAGTGGCGGCGCTGCGGGCCGAGCTCGGCGAACCGGAGGCCGAGACGTGACCGAAGTCGTTGCCGCCGTTCTCGCCGACCACGCGTTCGCCGCCGGGCTCTCCGGGCAGCACATCGACCGGCTGGCCGCCCTGGCTACCCTCATCGAGGTTCCGGCCGGGAAGCGATTCTTCGCCGAGGATCAGCCTGCTGACAGGCTCTGGCTGATTAGCTCGGGGCGAGTTTCGCTTGACCTGCAGGTACCCGGACGCGGCCTGCTTACCGTGGAGACGCTGGGGCCAGGTGACGAGCTCGGCTTGTCCTGGCTCGGGCCTGTCCCGCGATGGCAGTTCGGGGCCGTGGCTCAGCTACCGGTGACGGCACTGGAATTCCGGAGCGCCGCCATCCAGGCACTGTGCGACCGCGACCATGAGCTCGGCTATGAATTGACCCGCCGACTGCTCGGCGCTGCTATCTCCCGGCTCCAGGCCGCCAGAATCAGGATCCTTGACCTTTACGCGGCGCCGACGCCGAGTGCCAGAGGCCCGCGATGACGATGAGCCAGAGGCCGGCCAGCTACCGGGTGAGCCAACGCCGGGACGAGACGCACGACACCGTGACCCTCACCCTGGGGCCCGCGGGCGCTCCGCTCGAGAGCTTCCATCCCGGTCAGTTCATGATGCTGTACGCGTTCGGGATCGGAGAGATCCCGGTATCGGTCAGCGGCCCGGCCGGCCCGGCTGGCCTGACGCATACGATCCGGGCCGTCGGCGCGGTCAGCCGGGCGCTCTGCGCGGCAGCACCGGGTCAGGTTGTCGGAGTCCGCGGGCCCTTCGGCACGAGCTGGCGTGAGTCAGACGCTTTCGGGCAAGACCTGCTGGTGATCGCGGGCGGGATCGGCCTGGCCCCGTTGCGGCCTGCCGTGCTGGCTGCCCTGAGCGAACGCGTCCGCTACCGCCGCATCACGGTGCTGATCGGGGCCAGGTCGCCGGCGGAGCTGGTCTTCCCGGCCGAATACGGCCTGTGGCGCGACCTTGGCGCCCGCGTCGAGGTCACCGTAGACAGGGCCGACGCCAGCTGGCAGGGACATGTGAGCGTCGTCACTCAGCTGATCGGCCCGGCGGGCCTGGACCCGCAGCGGACGCTGGCGCTCGTTTGCGGCCCTGAGGTCATGATGCGGCTGACCGCGCGCACGCTCCTTGGCGCCGGGATGACGGCGAGCCAGATCAGGGTCTCACTCGAACGGAACATGCAGTGCGGCGTGGGCGAATGCGGCCACTGCCAGCTCGGGCCGCTACTCCTGTGCCGAGATGGCCCGGTCGTCAGCTACCACGCTGCGGCGCCGCTGCTATCGATCAAGGAGCTTTAGATGCCCGAGCGGCCACGGCCTAAGCTGGCCGTCTGGAAGCTAGCGTCCTGCGACGGATGCCAGCTCACGGTGCTGGACTGCCAGGACGAGCTGCTCGCCCTCGCCGCCGAGGTAGACATCGCGCATTTCACCGAGGCGACGAATACCGACCTCCCAGGGCCGTACGACGTGTCCCTGGTCGAGGGGTCGGTTACGACCGCGGCCGACGCCGAGCGAATCAGGCGGATCCGGGCCGAGTCGGCGACACTGGTGACCATCGGAGCATGCGCTACCGCCGGCGGCATCCAGGCCCTACGGAACTTCGCCGACGTCGCGGAATTTAGCGCGGTCGTGTACGCGCGGCCCGATTACGTGGATACCCTTGCCACCTCGACGCCGGTCTCCAGCCATGTCGCAGTCGACTTCGAGCTGCGCGGCTGCCCGATCGACAAACGTCAGCTGGTTGGCGTACTTTCCGCTCTGCTGGCCGGTCGGCAGCCCCGCATACCCGGTCACAGCGTCTGCCAGGAGTGCAAGCTCCGCGGCACCGCGTGCGTGATGGTGGCCCATGGCACGCCATGCCTCGGGCCGGTCACGCAGGCCGGGTGCGGTGCGATCTGCCCGGCGTTTGACCGCGGCTGCTATGGCTGCTTCGGCCCGATGGCCACGCCCAACACGGCGGCGCTCGTGCCAGAGCTCATGCGACTCGGCGCTGCCGCCGGTGACGTGCAGAGGGTGTTCGCCACCTTCAACGCCGCCGCACCCGGGTTCAGGGACGTCCGGCCGAATCCCTGAGCGCCCGAAATCAGTCAGCCCGGCAGCATGTAAGGACGCAACGGGCGCCATACGTGCTCGGGACCGTGCGGGCGGATGACGTTGAGCGCCTGCTCGACGGGCCCGGCCGACCCGGCTGCCGGGCTGGTGTCGATCATCATGGCCTGCGGCCACGGCGCCCACTCGGCCGCAAGCCGCGCCGCGATCGCCGCGGTGGCGTCCGATGCATCGCCCGCCCGGCCGGCGATGCGGACTGCGGCGACCTCCCGCGGCGTCGCGCATTCCAGTTGCACGAACTCGGCCTGCTCTTGCGCGGCGATCGCGGCCGCTAGCTGACGGTAAGCGGCAGACGACCAGGTCGCGTCGATAAGGACCGACTCGCCCATCGCAAGCAGCTCGGCGGCACGATTGAGCAGCTCGGCATAGGTCCGGTCAGTCCACGCCGCAGCGTAGATTCCGGTCCCGAATTCCGCGGCGACGGCCTGATCCGGCTCTACCCCGGCGAGCTCCTTGCGGATCCGGTCGCTGCTGAGCACCACCCAGCCAAGCTGACCGGCGACCTCGCCGGCCAGCGATGACTTGCCCGTGCCGGGAAGACCGCCGACGAGCACCAGCGTGACCATTCCCGCGCGCAGGTGTCGCAGCCCGGCGGCGATGAGCTTCCGCGCGCCGCCGGCCGCGGCCGGGTCGCCCTGTCCGGCCCGGACACAGCCCACCTTGGCCCGGACGACGGCCCGGTAGGCGACGTAGTGGTGGCACAGCGACGATGGGCATTCGTCACCGGAGAATTCGCCGTACCAGCGCACGAACTGCTCGGCAAGCTTGGGTGCGCCGAGTTGCTCCAGGTCCATGGCGAGGAACGCAGCATCGTCCAGGCCGTCGACCCACCGCAGATGGTCATTGAAGTCGAGGCAGTCGAGGATCCGAGGGCCATCGTCGAGGCAGAAGATGTCGTCGGCGAGCAGGTCTCCGTGACCATCGACGATGCGTCCGCTGCTGACCCGCGCGTCGAAGAGCGCCCCGCGCCCGGCCAGGAACTGGTCCGCCATCCGCGTAGCCTCGTCGATCTCGGCGGCGTCGATCAGGTCGCGGCTGACGGTCCTGAGCTGGTCAAAGTTGTCGTGCCACCGGTCCCGGACCGCGTCGCGGCCGCCCTCGCGGCTTATCTGCGGACTGCGCGCGGCCGACGCGTGCTGTGCGGCGAGCAGGCGCGCGACCTGGCGTACCGCCGTCGCGGCCGGCTCGCCCGCCCGGACGAGTGCCGACAGCCGCCGGCTGTCCGGCATCCGGCGCATCACGACCAGGTGGTCGCACACCGTGCCGGCCGGATCCCTGACCTCCGCGACACCGAGGTAGACGTCGGGGGCGAACCGGCGATTGAGCTCGGTCTCCCTGGCGCAGGCAGCCGCGCGAGCTTCGACGGTGCTGAAGTCCAGGAAGTCCAGCCGTACCGGCTTCTTCAGCTTGTAGGCGCGGTCGCCGGCGAAGAACACCGCCGCCGAGTGCGTCTCCGACACGCTCGCGAACGGCGTCAGGGCTCCGCCACCGCTCGCCGGTTCATTCATCAGGTCTCCCCTCGCCAGCCGGCGATCCCCTGTGCATACCCGGCCAGCGCCGGGCCACGACCAACAGGACCTCGGCTCGCCCTGCATACCTACTCGTTGAGGCTGCCGCCAGCCAGGCCGCAGCGCGAGGGCCAAAGGTCCCGATCCCCGCAGGTCAAAGGCTTCTCGCCGGGCCGATGTCGGCAAGCACGGCTGTCGTAAGTTCCTCCATCGCGGCCGCCACCGCGGGGCTGAGTCCGAGCCCCTGGCCGAAATTCGCCGCCTCCACCGCATGCACGATCAGCGTGGCCGGCAGTCGCCCGAGCGCGGCGGCCAGCTCGACCGCGGTGCCGAGTCCCAGGCCATGAGAGCTGGCCGGCTCTCCATCGCCCGCGCCTAGTCCTGGCTCCGCCCCCGCGCTCGGGCCTGAATCGGCCCCGGTGAGGACCATCCGGTGGAGCAGGCCTGGATGGTTTCCGGCGACTGCGTCCACGACGATCACCAGTCCGGCGTCCGCCCAGTCTTCGAGCAGCGCGGCCGGCTCGCCGTCACTGATCAGCAGCTCCACATCCGGCGGCAGTCGGCCGCGCAGGCTTGCTATCACGGCGGGCCCGACCCCGTCGTCGCACCGGTACTCGTTTCCGATGCCGATGATCACGGTCCGGCGCTCGTACCTCACGCGCGGTCGATCCGCAGCCGCAGGAAGTGGGTCGCGCACGAAATGCACGGATCGTAATTGCGGATCGCCTGCTCGCACAGTCGGGTGAGAAGGCCATCCGCCAGGCCAAGGCGGGCTTGTACAACCCGGGCGAGGTCTCGCTCAATCGCCGCCTGGTTCTGCGAGGTCGGAGGAATAATCCTGGCGCTGAGGATGATTCCATCCGGATCGAGTTCGTACCGCTGGTACAGCACCCCGCGCGGCGCCTCGGACACGCCGTGTCCCCGGCCTGCCCGAGCCCGCACTGGCAGGCTGGCCACCGCAGGCGGCTGGTACGCCTCGATGAGCCGGATCGCCTCCTCAAGTGCGCAGACAACCTCGACGGCCCGCACGATGATGCTGCGAAAGGGATTACGGCAGCTGGCCCCGAGTCCGGCCGCAGCGGCCGCGGCGGCGGCCAGCGGCGGCAGGTACTGGGCGTTCAGCGTGTACCTGGCCAGCGGCCCGGTCAGGTACGAGCCGTCCTGACCGGCCAGCCGGGCCTGCAGCGCCGTCGAGTGCGGTACCTGGCGCTCGACCACATGCTCCTCGAATTCCGCGGCGCCGAAACTGCGGCCGCCGCTGGTGACCACTGTCCCGCGCTCGATCGGATAAGCCCCCGGCTGACTGAGCGCCATCAACTCGTGGTCGACGGTGAAGTCGGGGAAGTCAAAGCCGGCGACCCAGCTGACTGTCTCCAGCGCCGGCTCGAGCGTCGCTCTCAGCTGCCCGGCGAGGCGCTCGAGATCGGATCGTGCCGGTACCGAGAAGAAGCCGCCCACCCGCACGTTGACCGGGTGCACGGCCCGCCCGCCGAGCGTCTCCATGATCGCGTTGCCTGCACGGCGCAGCGCGAGCCCGCGCTCGACCAGTTGCCGGTGGTCACGGGCCATCTCGACCGCGCCCGGGTAGCCGAGGAAGTCAGGTGCGTGCAGCATGTAGATGTGCAGTGCGTGGCTCGCGATCCACTCACCGCAGTACAGCAGCCTGCGCAAGTCGGCGATCGGACCCTGGACCGCGACGCCGCAGGCCGCCTCGATTGCGAGGAACGAGCTGGTCTGATACGCGACCGGGCAGATTCCGCACACCCTGGCAGTGATGTCGGGCGGCTCGGTGTAGGACCGCCCGCGCAAGAACGCCTCGAAAAAGCGCGGCGGCTCGTAGATCTCGAGCCGGACCTCCTCGACGTGATCGCCAATCACCCGCACGCGGAGCGAGCCTTCGCCCTCCACGCGGGCGAGGCCGACCGCGGTCAGCGTGCGCTCATTCCGGTGCGTCATAGCGTTGACATCGTGCCACGACCCGGCCCCGGCCGGGGCTAGGTGGCGACCGTGTCGCCCACGGGCGCAGCAGCCTGGTGCGCCTCGTCTGGATGCATCGGGACGATCAGTACGGGACGACGCGACAGGTGCAGCAGCCGGCTGGCCACGCTCCCGAAGGTCAGACTCGGAAGGTCCTTTCTGGTGTGCGAGCCAAGCACGATGATCCGGGCGTCGTGATCGTTGCCGGCGGCGAGAATGGCCCGGGCGATGTGGGCGAAGTCCGTCTCCCGCACGTCTGCCTCCGCGGTGACGCCCGCTGCGCTCAGGTCGGCCACGATGTCGGAGACCAGTCGCTCGCCCTCGTCGTCGGCGCAGTCGACCCTGATCCGGCCGAATCTGCCCGACGCGTACTCGTGCACGTGCACGACCACGACTTTGTCGCCGGTCTTAGCGGCGAGGTCCCTGACCATCTCGACGGCCGCCGTCACATGCCGCCCTGGTTCATAGCGCGCCGTATCGACGGCGAGCAGCAGCGTGGTGCTCATGTCGTTCTCCCTTTCCGGCCGGAAACACCTCGGACATTAACGGCGGCGGGTCAATCACAACAGGGACGAAAGTCCGGCCGGGCGAAACAGCCCTGAGTTCACGATCCTGCCCAAGGCCAACCAGGTCCAGATCGCGCTGATCGCGTCGGTCGTGTCCTGCATCGGGGCGGGCCTGATGCTGCTGCTGCGATCTTCGGTTCGTGCACCTGCGCCGCGCGGCATCCGAGGCGGAGATCTTCCCCAGGGTCGCCACTCGCATCGCGGTCAACGAGAGCTGAAACGGCCGCAGCTCACACCGCGCCCGAGCCGCTGCCTCTCGCCCAGGTCACCTGGGCGGGGCAGCCTCCCATCTCCGGGGCATATCTGGACGAGTGCCGCCAGGGCACAGATGATGGGCTAAGCGCAGCAAAGCCTGCCTTGGCCGGCGAAGGACTAAAGTCCTTTAGTCGGGTGACCCACAGCACTGCGCCGGGCTTGCCGGCCGACCAGAAGCTTTACGGGCGGGCCAACGCCCCTTCCTGACCACGCTGATTATGTACTGCCGTAGGAGCGAAGGATGATAATCCACACGCTGGCCACGACCAGCTCGCCAGTCAACCTCAACGGCCCGGGCACGTACCTGCACTGGAACATCTTCTACGTGTCCCTGGCCAATCTCGTGCTGATCGCGGTAATGGTGGCCATCTTCGCGGCCGCATTGCTGCTGCCGTTCCCGGTTGGGCGTCGCAACGATCCGGGCCCGGCCGAGTCCTCGCCGGCCGGCAGCCAGCCGGATTATCCGTCAGACACAGCATCGGCCGACGCCGACATGTGGACGGCCCGGGTCAGGAACCGTGCGCTGCGACTGCTCCCGCCCGGCAAGTTGCTGCCCGACCGGCAGCCCGCCTACGTGAGTTCCTGGATCTACGTGTTCGGCGTTGCCTCGCTGGCCGCGCTCGGCATGGCGATCGTGTCCGGGCTCGTCATCGCGATCGGCGGAGTGGACTGGTGGCACACCAACCCGGTCGGTCACTTCTTCAACAGCATGCACCTGTGGAGCGTCGAGCTGTTCATGGCGCTGATCGTCATTCACCTGTGGGGTAAGTTCTGGATGGCCGCCTGGCGCGGGCGCCGGGCGATGA
>JASIBJ010000129.1 GCA_030045215.1 Streptosporangiaceae bacterium
GACATCGCCAGCGCCGTCGCGTACGGCCAGTCGCTCGTCGCCCGGCCGGCCGAGACCATCATGGTGCTGGTGTCGGACCTGTTCGAGGGCGGAGACGAGACCGCGCTGATGCGCCGGCTCGGCGGGCTAGCCGACAGCGGCGTGCGGCTGATCGTCCTGCTCGCCTTGTCCGATGACGGCGCCCCCGCCTACAACCACGAACTCGCCGCGCGGTGCGCAGCCCTCGGCACCCCGGCGTTCGCGTGCACGCCCGACGCGTTTCCCGAATTGCTGGCGAGCGCGATCCGGCGCGAGGACCTGGCCGGTTTCCTGGCCGGCAACGGCCTCGTCGCGGCGGGTTGAGCCGGCCCGGAGCTAGCGCCGCCCGGCCGCGGCGCTGGCGAGGTAGGCCTGGCCCCGCGGCGATAGCCGGTAGCCGACGTCCAGGCTGAGCGTGAGGCCGAGCGCCTTCAGACGGCGCACGTGCACCTTGAACTCGGCTCGTTCCCATCCGATCGCCTCGGCCAGGAATTCCGAGGAGACGGCGGGCTTCTCCGCGATCTGGCCGAGGATCGTGGCCGTCCAGGGTCCGCGTCGGCTCGCGGCGTCCATCCGCGCGAGCCGGGCCGCCATTGAGGCTGCCTCGGCGTCGGTCAGGGATGCCGTCGCCGCCAGGGTGTCGCGCGGGTCAGGCTCGTCGAGGCGCCTGAACCGGATCCGGTACAGCGGCAACTCCGGGTCGCCGCGCATGCCGGCCAGGAGGGCCGTGACATCCGGGTAGCCAGCCTCGCGAGCCTGCTCCTCGGTGATCTCGCTTGGCGTGACCTCGTCGATGGCCTCCGCGCAGACCATGTCCAGCCGGGTGCGGTAGTGGTGCCCAGCGACCACCTGGGGCCGGCGCCAGCGGCGGAAGGCCAGCGTGATGCTGCCGTCGTGAAGGCCGTCACGCAGCCGCTGCTCGAACAGCACGTGGCCGACTGTATCCCGGCAGCACCTGGGCCGCCCGCCAGGCCGGCGCGACAATGAGGTCATGGCCCCTGTGGTTGACAGCCCTGTCGTCGCCAGCGCGGGTACGGACGAGGTCATCAACGTCAGCGCCGTGCATGTTCCGGCGCTCCCGCTGCGGCCGTTCGTCGCCAGCTGGACGGGCTACCGCCAGGCCGGGAAGCGGGCGGCCGTGCACCGCGGGCTGCCGGCGCCGTTCCTGACCGTGATCTTCACCTTCGGCGACCCGCTTGTTATCGCGGCCCATCCCGACCCGGCACAGCGGCCCGGCACCTTTCAGACGCTCGTTGGCGGGCTGCATACCTCGCCGGCGCTCATCGCGTATGACGGCCGTCAGTCCGGGGTCCAGCTCGCCGTGACCCCGCTGGGCGCGCGGGCGCTGCTGAACATGCCGGCCGGCGAGTTGGCAGGCCTCGACGTCCATGGCAGCGAGATATTCGGCCCGGCGGCCGGCCACGTTCAGGACCGGCTCCGGGAGGCGAATGGCTGGGCCGAGCGGTTCGCGTTCCTTGAGCAGTGGCTGCTCGACCGGGTGCGGCGGGCCGACGAGCGGGCCGGGGTCAGCGCCGAGGTGGTTCACGTCTGGCGGCGGCTGCTTCGCAGCGGCGGTACCGTGCCCGTGTCCGAGCTGGTAGCCGAGACCGGGTGGAGCGACCGGCACCTGCGGGCCAGGTTCCGGCTGGAGACCGGGCTCGGCCCGAAGGAGGCGGCCAGGGTGATCCGATTCCACCGGGCCAGGCTGCGGATGCAGCAGCGCGCGCTGGCCGGGAACCCGCTCGGGCTGGCCGACCTGGCCGTCGCCGTCGGCTACTTCGACCAGGCGCACATGAACCGCGAATTCCGCCAGCTGGCCGGCTGCACGCCGACCACCTGGCTGGCCGACGAGTTCCAAAACGTCCAAGCCCTGCCGCCGAGGGCGCCTGCAGACTGAGGGCATGACCGACAAGACTCCGCCACCTCAGGTGTGGCCATCGCTGCAGGCCCGCGACGCGCGGGCGCTCATCAAGTTCCTCGTCGAGGCCTTCGGCTTCACCGAGACCGTCGTGTATGGCGACGGCGACCGCGTCCATCACGCCGAGCTGGCCTGGCCGCCTGGCGGCGGGATCATGCTCGGCTCGGTCAGGGATTCCTCGTCGAGCCAGCCTGGCGCGTTCCAGGCGTACGTGGTCACCGACGAGCCGGACGAGCTGCTCGCCCGCGCTACCGCGGCCGGGGCCGAGGTCGTGATGGGGCTGACGGACACCGATTACGGATCGCGTGAGTTCGCGGTCAAGGACCCCGAGGGCAACCGCTGGTCATTCGGCACCTACCGGGGAGCCCCGCTGCCAGACGGGGCGTGAGGAAATCGTTCGGGCCGAATGGCCCGGCCATGCGGGACTTCAGGCATCAGCGGATGCGGACGCCCCGCGACAAGGCTGTCAGGTACAGATAGACGAGCGGCGGAGGTGAGGATACATGCCTACACAGACCGCGAGCAGCCCGCGCGCGCCGAGTGCCTCGTCCGTCAGGGAAACCGTGCCTGCCAGGCCCCCGGTCTACCCGTTGCGGGCGCTCAGCCCCGAGGAGTGCTTTGACCGACTGGAACCGGGCGGGATCGGCCGTGTCGGCTTTTTGTCAGCGGAGGGGGTCGTGATGCTGCCGGTCAACTACGCCATAACCGGCAAGTCCGTCATCTTCCGCACGGCGCCGGACACGCTGCTGGCTCTCTACGCCAACGCTCACCTCAGCTTCGAAGTGGATCACTTCGATAGCGAGCGCCGCGAAGGCTGGAGCGTGCTCGTCCAGGGTCACGCGCAGCAGGTGACCGACGAGCGCGAGGTGAAGCACCTGGAGGACGCAACGCACCTGCAGCCGTGGGCCGCCGGCAATCGTGACGTGTACGTGCGTATCGCGCCGGTCCGCGTCACCGGCCGGCGCGTCGAGCCCGGCTGAGCTTCCTCCGGGATACCGCCCTGGGCCAGCGGCCGGCGCTAGGGTCGGTACGACAGCGGAGCGTGGGCCGCATGCCAGCCTTCCCTACAGGCACCAGGAGGTAGCCATGGCAGTCATCAGGTCCGAGCCGTTACGCGACCCGTTCGAGCAGCTCATGTCATTGGCAGCAAGCGGCAGGCGGGCTGTTCTGGCAATGCCGATCGACGTCTACCGCACGCAGGACGGCAGCTACCACGTCGAGGCGGACCTGCCCGGCGCTGACGCCGACAGCATCGATGTCACCGTTGAGCACGGCACCCTCAGCCTGCGCGCGGAGCGCAAGGCGCACTACAGTGACGCCGACCACGTCATCGCCGCCGAGCGGCCGCAAGGATCATTCAGCCGGCAACTCACTCTGGGCGAGGGCGTGGACGCCGACCACCTCACTGCCACGTACGCCGATGGCGTCCTGCACGTGACCATCCCGGCGTCGCCCAAGGTCCAGCCCCGGCGCATCGAGGTCACCCGCGGACAACCAGCGCATTAGCGCGTGTCCGTAGAGAACCTCACCCGGGAGAAGTGAGACCACAGCTGCCCGTGGCGCGTCAGGTCAGCCCGTGAGCAGGTGCGGGATGAAAAGGTGCCAGGTGCGGCCGGAATTGGTGGTCGCGTACAGGGGCGGGG
>JASIBJ010000130.1 GCA_030045215.1 Streptosporangiaceae bacterium
GGGCCCGGGGCCCGCTGTTGCGGGTTCTGCGGCGGTCCGGCCGCCGGCACGCCGGCGAGGTCCGCCGGTCCGGTTGCGGCGGCTGGTACGGTTGAGCAGACAGACGTCCTTTAAGCCCCGTCCAGAGAGGCGGGAAAGGGGGTCCTTTTGATGCATGCGCTTCACGCCGGCGCTGGCCCGGACGTAACGCCCGCCGCTACCGTGAGTCAGGCCAGATCAGCCCGCCTGCCGGACGGCAAGGTAGTGCTCGGACCGGAAGAGATCCGCCGCGCGCTCACGAGGGTGGCCCACGAGATCCTTGAGCGGACCGACGGCGCGGGTGACGTAATCCTGCTCGGGATACCGACCCGCGGGGTCCCGCTGGCCAAGCGGCTGGCAGTCGGGCTCACTCAGGTCGAGGGGCGGCCCGCGCCCGTGGGCTCGCTCGACATCACCATGTACCGGGACGACCTGCGGCTGCGGCCGACCAGGACGCTCGGCCACACCGACGTCCCGCCATCAGGGGTCGACGGCAAGATCGTGGTTCTGGTGGACGACGTCTTGTACTCGGGCAGGACCGTTCGGGCCGCCCTCGACGCCCTTAACGACCTAGGCCGCCCGCGAGCCGTGCAACTCGCGGTCCTCGTCGACCGAGGCCATCGCGAGCTGCCGATCAGGCCTGATTACGTGGGCAAGAACCTGCCGACATCGCAGCGCGAGATCGTCCAGGTCCTGGTCAGCGAGATCGACGGCCAGGATGCGGTGGTGCTCGGCCAGGGACCGGGCCCCGGCGATCCGGAGGCGAGCCAGTGATCCGCCACCTGATCTCAGCCGCGGACTTGAGCCGCGACGACGCGCTGCTGATCCTCGATACCGCCGAAGAGCTGGCTCAGGTGGCCGACCGGCCGATCAGGAAGCTGCCGACGCTGCGGGGGCGGACGGTGGTCAACCTCTTCTACGAAGACTCCACCAGGACCAGGATCTCGTTCGAGGCCGCCGCCAAGCGCCTGTCGGCTGATGTGATCAACTTCTCCGCCAAAGGCTCAAGCGTGGCCAAGGGAGAGAGCCTCAAGGACACGGCGCTGACTCTCGAGGCGATGGGCGCCGACGCCGTCGTCGTCAGGCACAGCGCCTCCGGCGCACCGCACCGGCTGACCCGCTGGGTTCGGGGGAGCGTGGTGAACGCGGGCGATGGCACCCACGAGCACCCCACCCAGGCACTGCTTGACGCCTTCACCATGCGCCGTCGGCTCGGCCGGGTGGACGGGCTGCGGGTCACGATCGTCGGCGACGTCCTGCACAGCCGCGTGGCACGGTCGAATGTGCTGCTGCTGCGCACCCTCGGCGCGGAGGTCACGCTCGTGGCTCCGCCCACCCTGCTGCCCGTGGCCGTGTCCAGCTGGCCCTGCGAGGTCGACTACGACCTGGACGCCGAGTTGCCGAAGAGCGACGTGGTGATGATGCTGCGCGTGCAGGCCGAGCGGATGAACGCCGCCTACTTCCCGACTGTTCGCGAGTACAGCCGCCGGTACGGCCTGGACGGTGACCGGATGGCGCTGCTGCCCGAGCACGCGATCGTCATGCACCCGGGTCCGATGAATCGCGGCGTCGAGATCGCCGCCGAGGTCGCCGACTCGGCCAGGTCGACGATCGTCGAGCAGGTGGCGAACGGCGTCAGCATCCGGATGGCGGTGCTTTACCTGCTGCTTGGCGGATCCGAGTCAGGAACCGACCGGATGGAGGCGGCCCAATGACCACCGGCAATGGCGAGGCCGCGCAAGCCTGGCTGATCAAAGGCGCGCAGCCGCTCGGCGGTCCGCCCACAGACCTGCTGCTGCAGGACGGGATCATCACGAATGCCGGTAAGGCGCTCAGCGCCCCCCGTGCTCAGCAACTCGATGCGGCAGGCCTGATCGCGCTGCCCGGGCTCGTCGACCTGCACACGCACCTGCGCGAGCCGGGCCGGGAGGACGCCGAGACCGTGCTGACCGGCACCGCGGCCGCCGCGCTCGGCGGCTTCACCGCGGTGCACGCGATGGCCAACACCGATCCGGTCGCCGACACGGCGGGCGTGGCCGAGCAGATCTGGCGGCTTGGCCGCCGGGCCGGCTACTGCGATGTACGGCCCGTCGGCGCGGTGACGGCCGGGCTGGACGGCGGCCGCCTGGCCGAGCTCGGCGCCATGGCCGATTCCGCCGCCAGGGTGCGCATCTTCTCCGACGATGGCCGGTGCGTGTCGGACGCTGTGCTGATGCGGCGCGCCCTGGAATACGTCAAGGCCTTCGACGGCGTCATCGCCCAGCATGCCCAGGAGCCGCGGCTCACCGACGGTGCCCAGGTTAACGAGGGCGAGGTCTCTGGCCGGCTCGGCCTGGCCGGCTGGCCGGCGGTGGCCGAGGAGGCGATCATCGCCAGGGACTGCTTGCTGGCCGCGCATGTGGACTCGGCCCTGCACGTCTGCCACGTCTCGACGGCTGGCTCGGTCGAGATCATCCGGTGGGCTAAGTCCAAGGGATGGCGCGTCACCGCCGAGGTCACGCCGCATCATCTGCTGCTCACCGATGAGCTGGCCGCCAGCTACGACCCGGTTTACAAGGTCAACCCGCCGCTGCGCACCGCGGCGGACGTGGCGGCGCTGCGGTCCGCGCTGGCCGACGGCACGATCGACTGCGTCGCCACCGACCACGCGCCCCACCCGCTGGAGGACAAGGAGAGCGAGTGGCAGGTGGCCGCCTTCGGCATGACCGGCCTGGAGACGGCCGTGCGGGTCGTGCACGAGGCCATGGTGTCGACCGGCCTGCTTGACTGGGCGGGCGTGGCTGACCGGATGTCCGCACGGCCTGCCGTCATCGGCCGGCTGGACGGGGTGGGTGCGCCGCTGCAGGGCCGCGCGCTCGTCGTCGGCTCGCCCGCCAATCTCGTCCTCTACGATCCGTCGGCACGGGATGTGGTCGATCCGGCTCAGCACGCCTCACGGAGTCGCAACAGCCCGTTCGCCGCGATGGAACTGCCCGGCCGCGTGCAGGCCACCTTCCTGCGCGGCGCCGCGACCGTCCTGGACGGGAAGCTGGCCCGGTGAGCCGATCACGAGCGGGCCGGCCTGCCATGCTGGTGCTGGAGGACGGGACCACGTTCCGCGGTACCTCGTTCGGCGCGGAGGCGGAGACCTTCGGCGAGATGGTCTTCAACACGGGAATGACTGGTTACCAGGAGACACTGACCGACCCGTCCTATTGCCGCCAGATCGTCGCGATGACAGCCCCGCACATCGGCAACACCGGCATCAACGATGAGGATCCCGAGTCCCGGCAGATCTGGGTGAGTGGTTACGTGGTCCGCGAGCCGGCCCGGGTGGCGTCCAGCTGGCGGTCGCAGCGCAGCCTGCAGGACGAGCTGGCCGGGCAGGGGGTGACCGGCATCGCGATCGCCGGCACCAGGCAGCTGACCAGGCATTTGCGCGCTCAGGGCGCCATGCGAGCCGGCATCAGCGCCGCCACCGATGATCCCGACGAGCTGCTGGAACGAGTCCTGGCCAGCCCGCCGATGACCGGCGCCGATCTCGCCAGCGAGGTGTCCACACCGCACGCTTATGTGGTCAGGCCGCCCGATGGCACGCCGGTGCGGTACCGAGTCGCCGCCGTGGACCTCGGCATCAAGTCCGCCACGCCGCGGTCGATGGCCGCGGTTGGATGTGAGGTGCACGTGCTGCCGGCCACGACCAGCGCCGACGAGATCCTGGCGGGCAGTCCCGACGGCGTGTTTTTTTCCAACGGGCCTGGCGATCCGGCCGCGGCGGGCTATGCGGTCCAGGCCATGCGGGGAGTGCTCGGCGAGCGGGTGCCCGTATTCGGCATCTGCCTGGGCAGTCAGATCCTCGGCCGCGCGCTTGGCCTTCGAACCTACAAGCTCAGGTTCGGGCACCGTGGCGTGAACCAGCCGGTCCAGGATGTGCGGACCGGGCGCGTGCAGATCACCAGCCACAATCACGGCTTCGCGGTCGCGATGCCCGGCGTGGACCCCCGCGCCGCTGACGGCCGTTCCGCAAGCAACGGTGCCGCAAACACCGGTGCCGCACGCACCGGTGCCGCACGCACCGATGCCGCAAACTCCGGTCCGGTCGGCCCGGAGGCCGGTATCGGCGGCGCTGCTCGGGCGGCCCTCGCGGCGGCGGGCGCGCGGTTTGACACGGTGTTCGGCCCGGCCGAGATCACCCACGTGAACCTTAAC
>JASIBJ010000131.1 GCA_030045215.1 Streptosporangiaceae bacterium
GCCCGACGATGATCTCGCACCACTTCGGAACGCAGCCATCACGGCCACTCACGCAGCGGGTACCACCGGAAGTGACGAAGGCGAGCCCTGGAGGCCGCACGTCACGCTGTGCTACAGCACGAGCGACCAGCCGGCGGGCCCGATTATCAACGCTCTCGGCACGGCCCTGCCCGAGCGGACGATCGATGTCAGCAGGCCCAGCCTCGTCATCCAGAACGGCTCGGAACTGGTCTGGGACTGGACCGTCGTCCGATCTGCCAACACGGCCGCCCCCGCGCGCGCTCGCTGATTCCGGCTCACGACCGCAGGGACAGTCCAGACGCTGCCGAATTGCGCCTTCCTATAATCAAGGCGGCGCGCTGCGCGCGCCGCGGATCGGCGCCAGCACCCCGGCCTCTGCCTCGGGAGGCCCGGCCGGGCGCGCGCCGACCCCACGCCTGAGCCCGCCGCGGATCAGTCATGGTCTCCGGTCACGCGCACGGTGCTGTACGTGGCCGTCTTCCTCGGCTTCCATTGTCCGGCTCGCGACCACCGCGTCTAGGGCGCTCCCTGCGGTCGCGTCGCATGCGATCGGCTTCGCCGACCCTAGACACGGCGGCCACTCACCTGGGTTTGGCGCCTGCGAGAATGACGGGGAAGGCAGTAAGGGTCTTCTCGTTCCGACGTGCGTTCTTTGCCAAGGGAAGGCTAGTGTCCTGAGTCGCAAATTCGCTGGCAGGACGTTCCGGGGTTGACCCGGCAGCGCGATACGGCGAGCTTGCAGGCTAGCCGGGAAGCTCGCCGAGCTGTTCAGCACCCCAGTCGGCCGGTGCGACATCGCGGAGGTGCTGGCTAAGTTCCCAGCGTTGACCTTCGGGATCGGCCACGACGGCCTGGCGGAGCCCCCATGGCTGGTCGGTAGGCTCGTCGAGGATGGTTCCGCCCGTAGTCTGGATACGGGCGCATGCTGCGTCAACGTTATCGACGAAGATGACGGTTATCGCGGCAGTCTCGCCGAACCGGCCGCCTGCCAGGCCGAGCATAAGGACCGCGCCATCGCGTGCCAGCTCGATGTGCCCGGCCGGGCCGCCGTCCGGGACGGTGAACCGGATGGCCTCAGCGAAGCCCAGGATGTCGCTGATCCAGCGTGCCGCGGCTCCGGGATCACGGTAGAGCAGATAGGGGACCGCGGCTGGGTAGCCGCGCGCTGGGTCGTACACGCGCCACCTCGTCTTGCTTGCTAACGTCGCGACACGCCTATCGTCGCGTACCCAGGTCTTTCGTGCTGCTCAGTCGATTACCCGCCGCTCAACAACGGACGCTGCACCCCGCTAAGGATCGAGATCACGCCGCAGGGCCGGGGCACCTAGTGTCGGTAACCGCGCCAGCTGGTGATCAAGCTTCGTGCCCCCTGCGTGCACCATCGAACGGCGAATCACGGTCACAGGCGGATACCTCACGACCAACCTGAGACGTAGGCTACTGACGACACCGGCGGCATTTACGCAGGTCAGCGGCTAGTGCGAGTGCTATGACGATGGTGGTCAGGGGCGGGGTCGAACCGCCGACCTTCCGCTTTTCAGGAGCACGCATCACCGTCTTCGCGCGGCTACGAGGGTCGCTTAACGTGCTCAGTGGCCATCGGCGGCCTCGGGTCGACTGCCATGGACGCAGGTAAATGAGACTAGAAATGAGACCGCATAACCCAACGCCTCGCGCTCTGCGGGTGGCGCTGCGCGCCCCACCCTTGAGTGTGGTCATCCCCGGCAAGCCACCGTCTCCCGGATTCGGTGAGTCGCTGGGCAAGCCGGATTTCGAACTGCGCGATCTGATGCGCCACTGGCGCTACCCGGGCTACGACGTCACTCGGCAGCAGGCGCGCTGTGAGCTTGTTCGAGTCATGCACAACGACCGCGTCGTCGACGGCCAGGCCGTCCGCCGAGCCGGTCGACGTCGCCGCTGCCAGCGCACGTTGAGTCTCAGACGGCTGCATCCGGTTGATGTTCTCACCGTGGATCGCTCCGGCACTAGCGGGGTCATTGCCCGTCAGCGGCCGGCAACAGAACTCACGCGCCGCTTGACAGCCGTCAGGTCCTGGCACTATTAATTTCTGCTTAGTAATCGGTACTGACTAAGTGAGGAGGCTGGGTGCACGGCAAGTTCGATGACCTCGGCCGGTTCGCCGACCCATCGGCGCTGATTCTGACCAGCCTGGCCGACGGCGCCAAGCACGGCTACGCGATCATGACCGACATCGCAGCCTTCAGCGGCGTCGGCATGGAGCCAGGCACCTTGTACGGAGCGCTGTCCCGGCTGGAGCGCCGGGGCTGGATCCGGCCGCTGGCCGCGGACGAGCGCCGTCGTCCGTACGAGATCACGGCCGCCGGCCAGCAGGTCCTGGCCGAGCAGCTGGAATCCATGCAGCAGATCGTGCGCACCGGCCGCCGCCGCATCGCGACCGCCTGAGCCCCGATGAAGGCCGCCGTCGCCGACCGCCTGAGCCGCGCCCTGGTCGGCTGCTATCCGCGCCGCTGGAAGCAGCGTTACGCCGCGGAAATGCTCGATGTGCTCGACCAGCACCACGCGGGACCCCGAACCGTGCTCAGCCTGGCCGGCGGGGCCCTGACCACGCACCTCGACCCCGGCTACCGAACGGAGATTCGCCCGATGGCTCGTCTGATTATGGCCGCGAAGCTCACGGTCCTCTGGGCCGCCGTGCCCGCGGTCCTCTTCGTGCCCGTGGCCCTGTCCATCGCCAGCCAGAACAGCGCGGAAAGTAGCTGGCACCAGTCGACCAGCGGCGCCGTGGGATCGGTCGCCTTCTCGGCCGACCAGCGCATCGTAGCCGGTGCCGCGGACGGCCCGCCGTGGTCGGGCACCAGCATCCTGTGGGGTGTCACCAGCCAGGCTCAGCCGCGGCGCCTAGCGGAGTTCGAGGGCGGCAATCCCACCACGATCTCGCCTGACGGCCGGACCGTGGCCACGATCGCGTTCGGCGGCCAGCCGATCCTGTGGAACGTGACCCGCCCGCGCCATCCCGTCCGGCTGGCCGTGCTGTCGGCCGGCTTCGCCGGAGACTTGTGGGGCGAGGCGTTCTCTCCGAGCAGCCGCATCCTGGCCGCTGCCTCCACCAGCGAGCTGTCCCTGTGGGACGTGGCGGACCCGGCCCGGCCCCGCCTGCTGCGGACTCTCGCCGCCGCCGTCCGGACCGGCAACCCCGGCAACTTTGACCTCGGCGACGGCGATCTCGCGTTCTCCCCGGACGGCGACGTGCTGGCCAGCGCATCCGGTGCCGATGAGATCAGTCTGTGGAACGTGAGCCGCCCGGCGCGAGCCACGCTCATCGGCACCCTGCACGGCATAGGCGACTATTTCACCGCACTCGCGTTCTCGCCGGCGGCGAATCTGCTGGCCGGCGTGACAGTTGACGGCACCGTGCAGGTTTTCCGCCTGCCCGTCACAGGCCACCCGGTCCGCGTCTCCACCCGCCTCCGGCTTCTGGCCAGCGCCCGGTTCCCCGGCGGGGCAGCCGGGCCGGCCGATCCGTGCGCTGGCGGCTGCGAAGGCGCGGCCTACGCGATCGGCTTCACCCCGGATGGTCATGGCCTGACGGTCGTAGTCGACCGTTCCGAGCCGTTCCCCAGCACCACGGATCGCGACACTGTGTTCACATGGACGGTGGCAGGCTCCGGCGCGCTCTCCGACCCGGCCACCGTCTACCGCAACGTCAGCGACTCGCAGCCGACCCTGGCCCCCGGTGACCGCATCGTGGCCGACGGCTCCGAGCTAGGCGGCGAACTGCACCTCTGGACCTTGCCCTGACCGTACCGCCGAGTCGGCAGGCGGCGCCTACACAGGGCACGCGCAACGCTGCCTTCCCCCGGCAGGGCGCGGACACTGTTGATCTGCTCTATCGGCGCCAGTTGCTCCACGGTTCCGGCAGTGCCGCGGCCGAGGAGCTCGAGAGCTAGGTGCACAGGCACGATAGCGCAACCCGTGCTGCCGAGCACAGTACCTCCGGTGGCCCATAGGTCGGAACGAGGGACAAGGCTTATTCCGCCGCCTTGCCGCGGTAGCTCTCGCCAGCCCGCCATCACCGCATGCCACTCCGCATGAGCTGCACCGGAGTAGATCGCATAAGCACCCAGGCTTTGCGCCACGGCCTCGTACATCCTCGCCCGAGTCGCGTAGCCGGGCAGCTTCTCACCCTCGCATGACCAGCGCCACGTGCTCCACTCCGCGCCTGTGGCCTTGTCGGTGTGCTTGGTCTCAGCTTCTGCCAGAGCCAGGCCGAGTTCCGAGACCACAAGTTCGGCCCGCGGACCTGGGATTTGCGTCACACGACCAATCGCCGCAGATCAGAGGTGGTGGTCAGGGGCGGGG
>JASIBJ010000132.1 GCA_030045215.1 Streptosporangiaceae bacterium
CGACAATTGCGCGCACGGTGGGCTCGACCGCCGCGGCAACCAGCTTGGCCGGCACGCGTGCGACGCGGGGCGTCCGGCGGGCTGAGTCGACTCCCACGGTCTCTACCTCTGAGATGGTGCCGTCCCCGAGACCGAGTGTCATTTTCAGGCCGCGCGCCGCATCCCGGCCGAGCAGCAGCCCGAATTCGGACCGTACCGCGCGAGTTATTGCGTCATCCATCGCATTCCCGCCGGTTCGAAGGGAACGGGCCCGCACGACGTGACCGCCGGCCAGCACGGCGATTTCCGTTGTGCCGCCGCCGATGTCAACGATGAATGCGCCGACTCCGGCTTCAAGATCGAATCCGGCTCCCGCAGCCGCGGCGACCGGCTCGTCGACAAGTCGGATGCTCCGCCGCGGGCGCAGCGATTCCGCTGCGGCCAACACGGACTGCCGCTCAACCGTCGTCGCCTCGCCCGGCAGGCATATCACGCACGGCTTGCGCCCGAAGCTGCGCCCGACCTTGGCCCGGGCCAGGAACGCCTGGATCATGGCCGCGGTCGCGTTCAGGTCGGCGATTACGCCATCACGGAGCGGATGGAGAACCTCGACATGCTGAGTCTCCTTACCGGTAAGCGAGTCCGCAGCCTGGCCCACGGCCGTTATCGCGCCGGTACTGCGGTCGATTCCTATCGCGGACGGCTCGTCGATGACGATGCCGCGGCCGGTGACGTACACCAGCGTGTTCACCGTCCCGAGATCAATCGCGACGCCCGACCGTAGCCCCATCACTTCGTCCTCTGCCCAAATGGCCCGCTACCAGTATGGCGCTATCCACTTGACGCCGAACGGAGTCCCTTGGAGGACCAATGTGACGTAGATCGCGTTCAGGCGCGGACACCCCTCGTTCCCTTACGGTCCTCACGGTTTTCCCGCTGGGCCGATCGGGCATACCTGTAGCCCTACCCTGAGTAGTCGCAGGGCTACTTTGAGTGGGCCTATTCTCGCTCTGCGGGAACGTCGTTACACAGAGGCAACGCATGCAATCCGTAATCCGCTTTACCGTCCTGGCCGTGGCCATAGTGAGCACGATCTCTGCGATCAGTGGCTGCGGCTCGAGTTCGCCCGCCGAGGCAGCTCCGATCTCCGGGACCGAGACGACGATCATGACCACCAGCTCGATGGCCAGCAACCCCAGCTTCACGCTCAGTGCGTCCGGCGTGTTCGCCGGCAAGGGCACGCTCGTCGGCAACGGGAACGGCAAGGACTCTTCGACCGCCAAGCTGTCCGACGGGACGTTCGTCGTCAACCACCCCCAGGACGAGCAGAAGACCGTCAGCGAGTCGCTGGACTCGAAGTCGTGCGCAGCGAAGCTCGTCGAGCAGGGGCGGTACACGCTGAGCAAAGGCACCGGTAAGTACGCCGGCATCAGCGGCTCAGGCACCGCGGTTCTCACGACGACGGCGACACTACCGCGGCTGAAGGACGGCAAGTGCGACACCTCGACCACGGTCACGCCGGTGTCCGGCACCGAGCACACGACTATCAAGGCCGTCGGCCCGGTGCACCTGCCGTAGCGAAGTCGGGCCGTCACGACGCTGGCGGCCGATTGCGGGTTGGAACGAACCCGGTACGCGTGCCGGGGTGGCACAGCATGGGCCGGGTTACCCGCACGGTCTCGACTAGCCGGCGAACTTGTCGGGATCCGGCCCGACTCGCTCGTCCCGGTTCAGCGCACTGATGGCCTCGACGTCCTCGCCAGACAGCTCAAAGTCGAAGATGTCGATGTTCTCCCTGATCCGGCCTGGGCTCACGGACTTAGGAAACACGATGTCGCCGCGCTCGATGTGCCAGCGCAAGATGACCTGGGCCGGGGTCCTGCGCACCCTGCGCGCGATCGCGTCGATCGTCGGGTCATCGAGATCCCGCGCGCGCCCGAGTGGCGACCAGGCTTCCACGGCGATCTGATGCTCGCCGCAGAATCGCCGTAGCTCGTCCTGGGTCAGGTACGGGTGGACCTCGAACTGGTCAACCGCGGGCGGGACCTCGGACTCGGTGTGCAGCCGCCGCAGGTGATGGGCCTGGAAGTTCGACACGCCGATCGACCGCGCCCGGCCGTCCTGGTAGAACTCCTCCAGGGTGTTCCACGTGGAGACGTAGTCGCCGTCGTAGCGGGTTGGCAGCGGCCAGTGAATCAGGAACAGGTCCACGTAATCGGTGCCCAGAGCCGCGAGTGAGCCGTCGAAGGCCCGCCGCGCGTCGTCAGGGCGATGCGCGTCGTTGTTCAGCTTCGTGGTGAGAAATACGTCCGCCCGGTCCAGGCCGGATTTGGCGATCGCCTCCCCGACTTCCTTCTCGTTGCCGTACATCTCCGCGGTGTCGATGTGCCGGTAGCCGGACGCAAGCGCGGACGTCACCGCCGCGAAGGTTTCCTCAGGCTTTATCAGGAAGACGCCGAACCCGAACTGGGGGATCTTCTGGCCGTTGTTCAGCAGGATCTCGGGTATCGCACCCACGACAAGTTCTCCTTACGAGCGAAGGCGGTTGCACGCACCCTGGACAGCCCTGCCCGGCCCGATCAGGGCTAATCGCCCACGCCAAGATCGGCTAGCC
>JASIBJ010000133.1 GCA_030045215.1 Streptosporangiaceae bacterium
GGTGGAGGCCGCGGACGAGGGCAAAATCGGTGTCCACCCAGATGTAGGCGCAGCGCGAGTACACCCGGCCTTCGAAACTGCACCGGACTACGACAAAGCACTCGCGGTACTGGGCGCGGACCGGATCGAGCAACTCGGCTCCGTCGTCGCCGCAAGACTGCCAGTCGGCCCAGATCAGCGCGACCGCGCCGGGATCTTCCGGTGCCGGCTCCAGGGGGGCGGGCAGCAGTTCGGCCACCCTGGCCGGGTCGGTGCGGTACTCCACGGTCAGCAGGTCACCCGAGTAGTGCCAGGGCGGCGGCGGCAGGAGTGAGGACCTACCCGTAGCGGTCCGCGGGTAGAAGAATCCCTGAACGTGGCTCATGCGCGCTCCCCTGATCGCTTACGTCCGCAGGACCGGATGGCCGGCCGGCCTCGTGAACCCTTGCCCGCGCCGAGACCGGCCGGCCGGGCGTTCCCGACCCAGGCCGGGGCCTTGCCCGCGCCCCGGCAAGCCGTTTACGCTGCGGTATCGATTGTTTGTATCCAAACGTTCATGATGGGCCGGGAGCAAACGTGACGCAATCCTCGAGCGCGTCGGCCGTCGCGGAACGGCTCGCCGCACAGAGCATCGACGTCATCCGGATCTCGTATCCGGACCTGATAGGCGTTGACCGCGGTCGCGACATTCCCGTCAGCGAACTGCCCGCGGTGGCGCAGCACGGGCTCTCATTCTGCCGGGCCGTCTACCACACCTCACCGCGCGGCGACGTGGTCCCGGTCCAGGGCGGCCTCGAGCAGGGCCTGCCCGACATCTGCGTCTACCCTGACCTGACCACGGTCACTGCCCTGCCCTGGGAGCCGGGCGTCGCCTGGTGCCTGGGCGACGCGATGACCACCGAGGGCCATCCCGCGCCCGAGGCGCCGCGCACGGTCGCTCGCCACATCGCCCGGCAGTTCGAGAGCCAGGGTTACACCCCCATCTGCGGGCCCGAGCTTGAGTTCTTCGTCTGCGAGCGGGACGCCAGCGGCAACTGGCGGCGCTACGGGAACGAACTCGGCAACGTCTACGTGGTCGGGCTGAAGGGCGACCCCGACGGACTGCTGGTGCACATGCTGCGCCAGCTGCGCGACGCTCAGCTCGGCGTGATCGCGGCGAATCACGAGTTCTCGCCCGGCCAGTTCGAGATCAACCTGAGCCACTCCGACCTCGTTGACGCCGCCGACCGCGCGTTCCGGTTCAAGTCCGCCGTCCAGGAGATCGCGAGGCTGCGCGGGCTACTCGCGACGTTCATGGCCAAGCCGTTCAACGACGAGGGCGGGTCCGGATTCCACGTGCACATCTCGCTGGCCGACGAGAGCGGCGCCAACGTGTTCGCCGATCCCGATGGCCAGGAGGGCCTCTCCCCCGTCGGCCGGCACGCGATCGGGGGCGTGCTCAGGCACGCCCGCGCACTGAGCGCCGTGCTGAACCCGACGGTCAACTCCTACAAGCGTTTCGGCCCCGACACGCTCGCCCCGTGGCTGATCGACTGGGCTCTGGATAACCGCAGCGCCATGGTCCGCATCCCGCACGAGCGCGGTTCGTCGGCCCGGATGGAGGTCAGGCTCGGCGACGCGGCCGCGAATCCGCACCTGGCCATGGCCGCCATCGGTGCCGCGGTCTACCTCGGCATCCAGGACAAGACCGAGCCGCCGGACAAGCTGGAGGGCTATGGCTACGACCCGGGAAAGGCGGACCTGCTGCCGGCCCGGTTGGGTGACGCGCTCGACGCGCTCGAGGCTGATACCGAGCTAGCCGACGTGCTCGGCCGTTACTTCGTCACCTCGTTCCTGGCGTACAAGCGCAATGAGATCGAGCGGTTCGAGCGCTACGTGACCGACTGGGAGTTCGGCGAGTACGCCTACCACCTGTGAGAGCCCGCGCATCGCGACAGCAGGCAGAGCAGCCCGCCGGTAACGAGCGGCCTCCCGGTGCCCGGCACGACCTGCGGAGTCCTCGCGCTGACGGGCGTCAGCCGGGCAGGTCCTCGGGGCGCTTGGCCGCGAGTTGGCCGTGCAGCAAGCCGGTGGACTGGCCGACCTCGATCAGGTACCCGTCCGGGTCACGCATGTAGCAGCGCAGCTCCGGCCCGCGGTCGATCGGCGGCGTGCCGAATTCTGCACCCCGTTCCCGGATCCGGCCGCTCGCGAACGCCCCGAGCGCCGACAATTACTCAGTGAACCTGGACGGCCTCGTCACAGCGCCGGGGAGTGGCCCTACAGAACGGGTCGGCGCGATGGCCGGTCGAGCCACGGGAACCTGGCCTCGTGCGCGGCGGCGACCCGGAACGCGGTCACGTCGTCGTAGGTCTTGCCCACGATCGACAGTCCGGTCGGGACGCCGTCGCGGGACTTGCCGGACGGCACGCTCAGCACCGGGCAGCGGCTGGCGATGTTGAACGGCAGCGTCATCAGCACGTCCATCCAGTTGGCAGCCGGCTGGCCGTTGACCAGGACAGGGTCGTCGACCTCGTACTCGGCGGGCAGCGCGGGAACCGCGAACGTGGGGCAGATCAGCGCGTCGTACTCGTCGAGCAGCGAACCGAGCGGCGCGTAGATCTGGCCCTCGAGTTCGAGCCCGGTGACGAAGTCGTCCTTGCCGATCTCGTCGGAGTCGGCCACGAAGTGCCGCGCGTAGCTGGTGAGCTGATCCCCGCTCGCCGCGTAGATCTCGCGCACCGACGGCCCGAAGATCATCCCGAAGTGGATGCGCGCGGCCTGCCTGATCGTCTCCAGCCGCCAGGGCAGGGTAACGTGCTCCACGGTCGCGCCGGCCTCGCGCAGCCGGTCGGCGGCGGCCGCGGTATTCGCGGCCACGTCGTCGTCGACTTCATAGCAGCCCAGGTCGGGCACGTAGGCAAGGCGCAGCCCGGCGACCGGCGCAAGCTCGGCCGGAATCTCCAGCTTGGGCCGCAGCGACGCCACGTCGCTGGCGTGCGGTCCCGCGATGACGTTCTCCAGCAACGCGCAGTCGGCGACCGTGCGGGCCATCGGGCCCTCGTGGCAGTAGTGGTCCAGATTGAAGATCTCGACCTCCGGGACCCGGCCGTAGGGCGGCTTGAATCCGACGACGCCGCAGAACGAGGACGGGA
>JASIBJ010000134.1 GCA_030045215.1 Streptosporangiaceae bacterium
TCCGAAGAAACAGCTGCTGCAGCTATCGACATTATCTAGCAGGTCGCCGGGGCCGAGCCGCCACAAGAGTCCGGAACGCAGCCCATTCGGGAGCTTCCGACCGTCTGTGTAACGATCGTGGCGGTCATGGAGTTGGGATTCGTCCGTCGAAGTAGATCGTGAATGCAACCACTATCCAGCCCGACTATTTCGGGGGCAGGTAGCTAGCTAGAAAGCCGGGCCGTGGACCTGCCGCCAGGTCCTGCCGTTCCAGTACACGATCAAAGGTTCGAAGAATCCAGTGTTTCCGACCGCCCAGATGCTGCGGGGAGTCGTGGCGGCCATCGCGGTCAGTGTCCAGCCGCCAGGGGCACTGATTCCCACGTGCGCGATCTTCCAAGTGGTCCCGTTCCAGCGCTCGAAATAGGATTGGGCGCACATGCTGCCGTCGGTTCCGACCGCCCAGGCCTCGCGGGCGGAGGTCACGGCCACTCCGGACAGGAAGTTGACATCGTCGGCGCAGTACAGGGGCGGGCTGGGACTGGGCACCCGCCGCCAGGCCGTGCCGTTCCAGTGCTCAACCAGCGTGCCGACCAGCGGGCCGTCGAAGCGGGCCGTGCCGACTGCCCAGACGTCACGGGCAGAGGCAACTGTCAGGGAGAACAGGGCGGACGAGGCCGGGCCCGGCGCCTGAACCTGCCGCCAGGCCCTGCCGTTCCAGTGTTCGATCAAGATGCCGGTCTTCCCGCCCGCGCCGACAGCCCAAACGTCCCGGGCGGTGGCACCGGCCACGGCCCATAGAGTGACGCCGCCTGGCCCAGGGCTGGGGCTGGGCACGCGCCGCCAGGTGCGGCCGTTCCAATGCACGATCAGCGTTGTGTTAAAAGGGTTGCCGTTGCCGTCGCCGTTATCGCCGACCGCCCAGACGTCGCAGGCGGATACCGCCGCGACGCCGAAAAGGTTTCCCTCCGTGCGGCCCAGGCCGGGCATCCGCCGCCAGGCCACGCCGTTCCAGTGCAGGATGAGTGGCTTATTCGCAGCGCTGGTCCCGACCGCCCACACATCCCGGGCTGATGTGGCGGCGATGCCGTAGAGGAAATCGTAAGCGTGCACCGCGCGGTCTAGGCTGTGCAACCGCCAATCCCGGCCGTTCCAGCGCGCGACCCGCGGGTACTGGCAGTCGTAGCCGGCGCAGCCGACCGCCCAGACGTCCGCCGGCGAGACAGCGGTCACAGCCGTATATTCGCCGTTGGCCTCAGCCGGCGACGCCCGGACCTCGGCCCAGACTCGGGCCGTCCCGGCCACGGCCGACCCGGCAGGAAAGCCAACCGCCGCGGCGACCGCCGTTACTGCCGTCGCCAGGACACCGGCGATCCTAGTGCGATTGTTCGGAGCGTGCACGGGTGCTCCTCGTTGCCGGCGACCGTCCAGAGGCTAACAGCAAATGCCGCACGGCTGTGGCCTCGCGCGCGACGATTGAAAGGGGAATGCATGCGTCAAGGTGCCTGGGCGACGCTGGCTAGCGGCCTTAACAGGACCCCTCGGCGTCACGGTTGCGGTCCATGGCTCTGCCCTGCTGCTCGGGCAACTCGCGGGCTGGACCGCGGCCAGGAAGCCCACGCAGCCACCCGATATTGCCATCAGTGATGCCCTCGCACTGCGGCTAATTATGTCTTCCAAGACTGCTCGGGCCGGCTTCCTGGTGGCCTGTGCTCGACGACCCGGATTCGGGTGCCATCAATGCGTGCAAGGAATGGGACGACCTCTTCCAGCAGGCGCGCGACTGGGCTGAGCAAGTCGTGTATGTCGACGAGCATTCGGACTACTGGGAGAGCCTGAGGGCAGTGCCCGGCGTGCTAGCTGGGCCCGCCGAGCCAGGCGAGGCTGCGCTTACAGCCGATGACCGCTCTGAGATCGCACGCCGGACCGGCGAGATCAAGTCTCAAGCTCGCGAGAACCCGGAGCTGACGGCCGAGCAGATCAGAGGCATCCAGCAGAAACTGGATGACCTGGTCGGGGCAAGCGGGCGGGTCGGCAAGAAGAACTGGCTAATGGTGCTCTACGGCGCCGCGTTCGGGATGATCGCCAACGACCTGGCGCCACCGCACGTTGTGCGGGGCATCATCACGACGGTGATCTCTGGCCTGAGACACATTTTCGGGGTGGGCGGCGCACACCTGCTCTGCTGCCGCAGGCATAAGCGCTGCGGTCTTTCGGTAAGCAAATGTGACTCGCGACGATCCTCGGTGTCTGTTTCTGGCGGGGCGCCGCCCGCAGGTTGCGGTCAATCGTTGAGGTCGACGATCCGTACGAGTTCGACGCGCGAATTGATGGCGAGCTTGGTGAACACGTTCTTGAGGTGTCCGCTGACGGTGTGGGGTGAGATGAAGAGCCGGGCGGCCACGTCGCGGTTGGTGAGCCCTTCTGCCACGAGTTCGCCCGGCTGACCACCGGCGGCAGTTCCGACCAAAGGAGAAGAGGTACCGGCATGGCATCCGAACACGTACTCCTGCGGTCCCAGCTGCACGTTCATGACCGGGCCTGACCAGATCTGCCGAGGCGAGTCCCCCGACCGCTCCGCTTTCGTTAACGACTGGAACTGGAAGACTCGGTGAACTAACCACAATCCAGGTTACGGGCAGAGGCTGACCTAGCTCCTGCCCGTAACAGTGTGCCCTCGTATCGGCCCATCCACGACCTCAATAATCCTTCACATCGAAAGAGGTCAGGGCTACCATTTGCCGGCGACCGGACCACGACCGCAGCCTGGAGTTGAGCAAGCGGGCGCGAGGCCTCCGCCGGTCGCCCCGCCAGGTGGCTCGGCGGTGAGCTGAGTGTCATCCCGCCAAACCGCGCGTGATCGTCGCGCCAAGCTCGGTTGCTCGAGGCTGAGATACAGCGGTTTTCGCGTGCCGGGGCAGTAGCAGGGTGACCTCGCGTGGCTGCCTTGCTTATGATCGATGCGTCGATGCCGTCGGTCAGGGGGTCGTTTGATTAGTGACTGGCGCTATCCGGCGGCGGGCGGAACGCAGGACGTGTTTTTCGATCGTGCGACAGCGCGGTACCTGCCGACGATCGTCGCGGGGGAGGGCATCTACCTGATTGACGATCGCGGCAGGCGCTTGCTGGATGTCTGCTCGGGTCCGTTCGTAACCTCCCTTGGCCAGGGCAACGAGCGCGTGCTCCAGGCCATGCTGGAACAGGGAAGAAGGCTGACCTATACGTATTCTCGGACGACCAGGCATCACGCCAACGCGGCGCTCACCGAGCGGCTCGCTTCGCTGGCCGGCGCCGGGTTCGAGCGAGCGCACCTGACCTCCGGTGGCTCGGAGGCCGTGGAGATGGCGCTGAAGTTCCTGCGCGCTCATGCGGTCGCGTCCGGGCAGGCTCAGCGCCACCGGGTGATCTCGCTGATGCCCGGCTACCACGGCGCCACGCTCCAGACTCTCGGCCTCAACGGCGACGTCAGCGCGCCGGGGCTGTGGGGTTCCATGGCCGTGTACTCGGAGAAGATTCCCGCACCGCTCACGTTCCGGGCTGCCAGCCCGGAGTCGGCCGCCGCGGCGAGCCTGGCCGCGCTTGAGGAGACAATCGAACGGATCGGCCCAGGCCAGGTTCTCGCGTTCGTGATGGAACCGATCGGCGGCCAGGCCTCCGGTGTCAACGTCCCGCACCCATCGTTCACCCGCGGAGCGCGCGCCGTCTGTGATCGGCACGGCATCCGCCTGGTGTTCGACGAGAGCGTATGCGCCTTCCGGACGGGGCGCTTCCTCGCGGCCCAGCTCCTCCCCGACGCTCTGCCCGACGTTGTCGTGCTCGCCAAGGGCCTGGCCGCCGGGTACGCGGCGCTCGGCGCGGCGCTGATGCCCGCCCGCCTGGTCGAGGAACTCGCCGCAACGACCGGGTTCAACGTTTCCCACTCCTACGACGCGAATCCGATTGCCTGCGCAGCCGGTGCCGCGGTTCTCGACGAGATCGTCGAACGCGATCTGATGGGCTGCGCCGAGCGGGCCGGCCAGCGCCTGCGAGCCGGACTTGAGGCGATCGCGCAACGCTCGCCGCTGATCGGCGACGTCCGCGGCCGGGGATTGCTGCTCGCGTTGGAGCTCGTCGCCGACAAGGACACCCTCGCGCGATTCCCCGCCGACATTGACCCTGGTTCGGTTGTTCTCCGCCACGGCCTCGACCACGGACTCCTTCTTTACTCCCGACGCCAGAACAGCGGGCGTTTCGGTGACTGGCTATTGATCGCCCCGCCACTGGTGATCAACCCCGAAGCGTGCGACGACCTCCTCAGCGCGCTCGAATCGGCTCTCGCCGCCGCAGCCGAGGAACTCCTTCCGCACGACGCAGCGATCCCGGGTAGCCGGCCAGGGGCAGGTGTCTATCCCGCCTGATCTGTGTGCTTGCCGTGGCAGCGGCGAAGGGCGCCGTGCGGCACTAAAGGTTTTGCGCCAGTCGCGCGACTAAATAGTCATGATGAGCTCACTGAACTCCAGGCCGAGCCTGCCCGGACGGAGGCTGGCGGAGGTGTGGCATGGGCGGTAGCGGCGAGGCGCGGCTCCCGCAGCGTCATGTCTCCGAGCTGGGCTCGTTCTTCGCGGCTCATGACCGGTGGCTGTTCGGACACGCGTTCCTGCGCACTCGCGGCGATCGCGAACTGGCTGCAGACCTGGTCCAGGACACCTTCGAGGCGGCGGCGAGGGCATGGACGATGTTGCGCGGACGTACGAGATGCCGGCAGCGTGCCTGGCTGCTGAGCACCTTGGCGAACAAGGACGTCAGCGACTTCCGGCGCAAAGAGGCCTTCCGCCGCAGGCAGCCCGACATCCAGGCCCGATATCAAGGCATCGCGGCTGACACCGCCGCTCAGGCACTTAACGCGATAGCGCTTGACCATGCGCGGCAGATCATCGAGGAAATGCCGCCAAGGCAGAAGAAAGTCGCCCTGATGCGGTGGCAGGACCGGATGAAGGTCGCAGAAATCGCCGCCGAGCTCGGAATTACCGAAGCAACTGTCCATGCTCACCTGCACCGCGCACGGGGGAAACTGGTCGCCGGGCTAGAGCGGTACTACCCGTTCGGGACCGATAACGGAGAGGGACCGCGGACATGACCCGTGACGCTGAAGCACGCCAAGACCATGAGCACCACCTGTTCCTGGCAGACTTCTACACGGAGCTTGGCGAATACCTTGCCGCGCAGTGTGCCGCAGGCTATGACGCCGACGCCGGCCGTGCCCGCTTCCTGGCCTGGCTCACCGCCCACGCGGAAGGGGCAACCAGGGCGGAAGCCGAGGGACTTCTCGTCCTCGGCAACAACGACGAGGATTTGCCCGCCGCTCAGGTGCAGGTCGCGGGCGCCACCGTCGCCCCGGTTATGGATTACCTGAAGCAGATCGCCAAGGCGCCTGTGCTCAACGCTGAGCAAGAGGCCGAGCTCGCCAAGCGGATCCAGGCCGGCCGGTCCGCCGAGGACAAGCTGGCCGACGGCTCTCGCCTGACCAATGAGCAGCGGCTGAACCTGGAGTGGATCGCCGACGATGGCCGACGGGCCAAGGATCACCTGCTTGAGGCGAACCTGCAGCTTGTGGTGTCGGCGGCCAGGCGGTACACCGGCCGCGGCATGCTCTTTCTCGACCTCATCCGGGAAGGCAATTTCGGCCTGATCCGCGCGGTGGAGAAGTTCGACTTCACCAAGGGGTACAAGTTCTCGACCTACGCCACCTGGTGGATCCGCCAGGCGATCACTCGTGCCCTGGCCGACCAGGCGCGGACCATCCGGATCCCGGTGGGCATGGTGGAGGTGATCAACAAGCTGGCGCGCGTGCACCGGCAGATGCTGCAGGACTTGGGCCGGGAGCCAACCCCAGAGGAGCTCGCCGCGGAGCTCGACATGACGTCGGAGAAGGTCATCGAGGTGCAGAAGTACAGCCGGGAGCTGATCTCCCTGCACACCCAGCTCGGCGAGGACGGCGACAGCGAGTTCGGTGACCTGATCGAGGACTCCGAGGCCATTCTGCCGGGCCAGGCGGTGAGCTTCACTCTGCTGCAGGAGCAGCTGCACTCGGTGCTCGGCACGCTGTCGGAGCGCGAGGCTGGGGTGGCCTCGATGCGGTTCGGGCTGACCGACGGCGAGCCCAAGACCCTCGACGAGATCGGCAAGGTATACGGGGTCACCCCAGAGCGGATCCGGCAGATCGAGTCAAAGATAATGTCCGCGCTCCGGCTCCCAGGCCAAGGCTCGGGAGGCGACGTAGATGGTGGCATCGGTCGGCCCCACCAGTCCTGACCGTCCCTGCCGCGCAGCAAGCCCTGGACGCGGCATCGACAGTCCAACCGTGCGCAGATCAGCCATTCCGGCGCGCAGCGAGTTATCGGCTCGCCACGAAGCGGGAACCGGGGATGCCTGTCCAGGACGCGCCGCCGTCGGTGGTGCGGACGATCGAGGCACACGGCGGGGCCGCGCACGGGGCGGTGCCGAGGACCCAGCCATCGGCGGCCGACACGAAGGTTATGGAGACCGGCTTGAAGCCTGGCGGCACCGGGCCGCCGGCCGGGCGGCCGCAGAAGCCGCCGAGCGCTGACCGCCGCAGACTAAGCGACTCGGCGCGCGGTCAGAGACAGCCTTGCGCACCGTTGCAATACCGAGCACGGCCGTCGGCGACGCTGATAATCGGGCGGGCAGGCCTTGCGCCGGGATCGTGTCTGGTGCGTCGCCGCGGCAAGGATGCCTCGATTCCCCGAGAGAAGGAGCAGATAGA
>JASIBJ010000135.1 GCA_030045215.1 Streptosporangiaceae bacterium
GATTCGGCCGCGGCACTGCGGGGGGCTCCCTGAGTGGTGCCGGCGCTCGCGGCGGGGCCGCCGCGCGCGGGGCGGCACTCAGCGGAGGCGCGATGGGTGGCGGCTGGCTGGCCGGGGTACCGCAGTCGCCAGAGCTGCTTTCGCGAGTGGCCGCGCTACCGCCGGCCAACGAGACCCCGCGCGTCGACCAGTCGTTCGCGCGCGCTCCCGACCCCCGCTTCACCCTGCGCAAGCTGCTCAAGCCGTTCGCAATCGCGATGCTCATCGGCCTGGTGCTTGACGGGCTTGACGCGCTGGCGGGCGTCCTGTTCCCGGTGCTGGTCAAGGGCGGCATCGACAACGGCGTGGAGCGGCACCTGCTCAGCTTCGACGCCCGGTTCGACATCATCCTGCTGGTCTCCGGGATCGGGCTGGCCATCACGCTGGCGGACTGGGCGGTGAACTGGGCCCAGACGATTGTCGTCGGCCGCAACAGCGAGCGGCTGCTGTACACGCTGCGGGTAAAGATCTTCTCCCACCTGCAGCGTCTCGGCCTGGATTTCTACGAGCGCGAACTGACCGGCCGGATCATGACCAGGATGACGACGGACGTGGACTCGCTGTCCTCGTTCTTCCAGACCGGCCTGATCACCATGGTCAACTCCCTGCTCACGTTCTTCGGCGTGCTGGCGTTCATGCTGGTCATCAACGTGCGTCTCGGGCTGACCCTGTTCACGATCCTGCCAGTACTGGTCGTGGCCACGATCGTGTTCAGGCGGAAGTCAGCCAGGGCCTACAACGATGCCAGGGAGAAGGCCAGCGCGGTCAACGCCGACCTGGCCGAGAACGTGGCCGGCCTGCGGGTCGCCCAGGCCTACCGGCGGGAGCAGGTCAACTCCGACCGGTTTGCCGGGCTAAGCGGTGCCTTCCGTGGCTCCCGGCTGCGGGCCCAGCGCATGATCGCGGTCTACTTCCCGTTCGTGCAGGCGCTGTCGACGATCGGCGGAGCGATCATTCTGTTTGCCGCGGCGGGCGAGGTGCGCACCGGCGCGCTGACCGTCGGCGGACTGATCGCTTACCTGCTGTACGTGGACTCACTGTTCTCGCCAATCCAGCAGATGTCCCAGGTGTTCGACGGCTACCAGCAGGCGAGCGTCGGCCTGCAGCGGATCAAGGCCCTGCTGGCGACTCCGACCAGCACTCCGCAGGCCGAGCACCCGGTCGAGCCGGGTCGCCTGCGGGGCGCAATCGAGTTGCGGGCCGTCCACTTCGGCTATGCCGGGCAGCGCAACGAGGCCATCGCCGGCGTCAGCTTGTCGATCGCGCCTGGTGAGACCGTCGCGCTGGTCGGGCAGACCGGCGCGGGCAAGTCCACCCTGGTCAAGCTCATTGCCCGGTTCTACGACGTGACCTCCGGCGCCGTGCTCATCGACGGCACCGATGTCCGCAGATACGACCTGCCCGCCTACCGGCAGCAACTCGGCGTCGTGCCGCAGGAGCCCTATCTGTTTGCCGGCACGGTCAGGGACGCGATCGCCTACGGCAGGCCCGATGCGACCGACGCGGAAGTCGAGGCCGCCGCCCGTGGCGTTGGCGCAATCGAGATGATCTCGAGGCTGCCTGGCGGTTTCCTGCACGAGGTAGCCGAGCGCGGCCGCAACCTCGCCGCCGGGCAGCGGCAGCTCATCGCGCTGGCCCGCGCTTACCTCGTCGACCCTGCGATCCTGTTGCTCGACGAGGCGACCGCCGCGCTGGACCTGGCGGCCGAGGCCGAGGTCAACCGCGCTACTGAGCAGCTAGCCGCGCGCAGGACAACGCTGGTCGTCGCGCACCGCCTGACGACCGCCTCGCACGCAGACAGGATCGTCGTGCTGGCCGACGGCCAGGTGGCCGAGATCGGCACGCACGACGAGCTACTAGAGCGCGGCGGCACCTATTCGGCGATGTGGGCCGCGTTCACCGGCGAGGCCGAGCTAGTCGGCTAGGCAGCGGAGCCAGGGCCAGCCGGCCAGCCTGAAGCCCGACGTCAGGCGTGGGTGCCCTCATCGTCGCAACACCCGCCATCGGCTATGTGGTGGGCGGCCGGGCGCGGCGCCTGGTTATGGGCTATTGCCACGCCGCCCGCGAGGAGTGACGTGATGGCGAGGGCGGACACGAGGATGGTGCGGACCTTGGACATGTAACTCCTGCTTTCTGCGCTTCTTCCTGTGGACCTTGCCGGGTTCGCTCTCAGTCAAGTAGATCAGTCAAACTATCTCTACATTGCACTACAACTACCCTCCAAATAGTGCACTGATGAGTCATGGAGTGTCTTGACTCTCGGTCGAGATGACCGCTAACGTCCTAGGCACGGCATTCGAGCGAGCCGCGTGTCCGCCGGCACACGGCCTACTGATCAAGGTGTCGGGCGTGCTGTTTTGTATGGTCATGGTCCCGCGCGCGGCGGATACGGCGACTCGATCGCCGTTGCGTGCGGCATGACGGCACGCGTCAGGACCGGGCTGCCGGCCATCCGCCTCGTGATCCGCACCCCCCCCGGATCGCGAAGGCGCGGCCGGCAGCCTGCACGGCAGCCGGCCGAGTATAGCGATGGCGCTCCATGACGACCGGTTACATCGTGCTCGGGCGCCCAGACTGGACGCGGCCCCGGCTCGCTCCCACCGGTGACCGGCTGGCTGCGATCCGGTGGCACGACGGCGCCGCGAACCTCTGGATCGGGTCGAGCAAGGCTCCCATGCAACTCGTCACCGACCTTCGGCCGTTGCGGCTCAAGGACTTTCACTGGAGCCACGACGGCCGCGGACTCGTGCTGGTGCTCGAGGACGCGAGCCGTCGCCGCCGCGGGCTGGCATGGCTCGACGCTCGCTCCAGGGCCACCACCAGGCTCACCCCGGACCTCGCCGGCGACGCACGGTATGCCGGCCAGGTCGGGGGGCCCAAGCCACGCATCATGATCTCGGTCCGCCGCGCGGCATCGGGACAGACGCAAGGCTCGGTCCTGCAGGCCGTCACCACGACCGGCGACGTACTCGACGAGTGGCCAGGGCCAGGCGGGCCTGTCAACTCATGGCTAGCGACCGGCGGGCAGGCAATCGCCATATGCACCGACCGGAACAGCTGCACCTGGTGGCATCGCCGAATCGACGAGCCCGCGCCGTGGTCAGCGGTAGCAGAGTTTCCGGTCGTCGAGGCGAGTTCCGCGCGGCCGCTTGGCTTCAGCCGGGACGAGCAGTACCTGTTCGCCACGACTTCGGTCGGCCGTGACACCATCGCGCTGGTCCGGATGTCGCCGCCTGCGTGGTCGCCAGAGGTGCTCAGCGCGAATGACCGCTTTGACATAACATCTGTCCTCCTGTCCCCAGATGACAGCTGCCCAGACCTAGTTACCACGACCGACCCGGATAATGCGCAGTCGGCACTCACAAGCGGTGCCGCAGCCGACCTCTCCCGGCTGCGGCACCTGGCCGGAGACGCCCCGGCCAGGATTATCGACCGGAACGAGACTCACTGCCTAGCGGAGATCTCCTACCCGGTCGGCGGGCCTGCCTACGTCACCCTCAGCCGGGCCACGAAGGCGGTCAGCAAGCCACTGGTCAGGTACACCGGCCTCAGCCGGGTGCGGATCCACGGGCGGGAGCCGATCACCTACCCCGCCAGAGACGGCCAGATGATCACCGGATTCCTGACCCGCCCCGCCGGCGAGCCGCCATGGCCGACGGTACTCGTTGTCCACGACGGCCCCTGGGCGCGCGATGACGCCCACATGGACCCGTGGGCGCAGTACCTGGCCTCGGCCGGGTTCTGCTGCCTGCAGGTTAACTACCGTGGCTCGCGGGGATTCGGCCGGGCCTTCCGCGACGCCGGCGACGGACAGTGGTCGGGGACCATGCAAGACGACCTGATCGACGCGCTGCAGTGCGCTCAGGTCACCGACGTGGCGGACCGGCGGCGGATCGCCGCGATGGGCCACGGCTACGGCGGGTACGCATCGCTGATGCTGGCGACCCAGGCAGAAGTTCCGCTGGCGTCGATCGTCTCTGCCTCCGCGCCGACCGATCTGGTCAGGTACACAAGTAGCCTGATGTCCTTCGGCGGCAGCCAGGGATTCGCCTACGCGGCCCGCATTGGCCACCCGGTGCGCGACCGGGACAAGCTCGCAAGGGCGTCACCGCTCAACCGCATCGCCGACCTGGACATCCCGCTGCTGCTCTTCCACGGCCGGCAGGACGTCTGCGTGCCGGTCAGCCACATCACGTCGTTCGCCGACGCCCTGCGCCGGGAGGGCAAGCGGCACTCGGTGGTCATCTACGACGACGAAGGACACTCCTACTCGCGGCCTCAGAACGTCGCGGACTTCCGGCTACGCACCGTCGAGTTTTTGCTGAGCAGCCTGGCCGAGCACGTGGCAGAACCAGCGGCACGCGACCTGGCGGCGATCCGGCCGTCCCGGATGGTGCCAGGCCAGTCCTAGACGGACAGGTCACTCGGCACTGCCACCGCGACATCATCCCTGATCGATGTCGACTGGACCCCGGCACAATCTGCTGCCTTCCTCAGCGCCTCAATTGCCTGCCCGGACCGGCCTTGGCGGACTAGCGCCTCGCCAAGCTCGCGCCAGGCCTGGGCCGCGTCGCGGGGCGAGCCTAGTGCCTCGAGCATGCCGGCCGACTCGGTCACGGTCTCAGCGCCGGCGTCAACCTCGCCGCTCATGATAAGCGCGAGTCCGCGCACCACCCGGGCCTTCTCCAGTTGAGGAGCGCCTGGGTCCGATATGCGGCCAATGGCCGAGTCAGATAGGCGCACCGCCTCATCGAATTCCTGACGCAGCAACGCCGAACGTGCCATCTCGGTCTCACAGTGCGCCAGACGCGGACCGACCGGCAGGCTTTCCTGGACTTCGTGCGCACGGCGAAGCAGTTCATCGGCCTCGGCGACCCGCGGGGGGTCGCATTGCAGCAGCAGCCCTGCGTAGGAGGCCCGCATTTCAGCGAGGCTCAGATCGGGCGACGATTCTGAGAGCAGCGCGAGCGTCTTCGTGGCCATGTCCAGGGCCTGGTTTAGATGCCCACGAGCGGCAGCGACCAGGCACGCATTCCAGTAGGCATTTCCTTGTGCGGTCCTGGAAGCGAGCCGCTCCGCTCGCTCGATGACCTGGCTGGCGAGATGCTGGGCGGAGAACGAGTCTCCCCGCAGGTGGTAAGAGAAGACCAAGGTAGAGGCGAGCCTGATCTCGTCTTCGGTGCCCTCGAGTCCGAGCTCGCGTACTTCCCGTAGTGCCTCCTCGCCCACCTCGATGCTCCGCGCGAAGTCCCCGGCGAATCGGTAAAGCCGGCAGCGGCCAATCAGCAGCTTCAGCAGGCCGGGTGCACCGGACTCGCCCCGCCGCGATGGCTCAAGCAGCGCTTCCCTGTGTGTCACCGCCTCGTTGAGGTTCCCGCGCGCCTCTTCGGCGCGGGCCAGCCCCCAGATGGCGCCGAGGCGGATTTCGCCGCTCCCCGACGCGGCCAGCTCGGTGAAGAGCTTGTGCGCCTCGTCGTTGGAGCCGTTAGCCAGTGCGATCTCGGCGAACTGGAGTCGTAGCCGCTGCTCGGTGACTTCCTCGGGCGCGACGCCCGTCTCGAGATAGATGGTGGAGACGCCAAGCCGGCGAGCGAGGCCCTCCAGCACGTCCCGCTCGGGAAGCCTCTTGCCCGACTCGATGAGCGAGACGTAACTTGCTGACACCAGGTCGCCAGCCAGGTCGGACTGACTGAGTCCCCGCTCGTTCCTGAGCACGCGCAGGCGCTGCCCGAGCGTAGACCCCATCTAGTACCTCCCAGGCCACTGAGATGTATACGTGGGTTTACTCTAAGCCGTCAAGGACCTGAGTCAACACCGCGGGCAATTCCAGGTGAAAGCCTTACCAATCGGATAGCCCCAGTTATGGACCGACTCGACTCACTGCTCTTTAGCGCACCGCCAGGTCGGCCGGGCTGGCCGTCGCAAGCCCGGTCGGCTCGGATATCTGGCCCGCCCGAAGCTGCCTGATGTCTCGAGGGATCAGCGCCAGCAGCGAGGCGATCACGATCAGCGCGGCGGCGCCGAACTGCGCACGCGGCATCGTCGCCCAGGCAGCAACCGGCCCGGCGATCACGGCACCAAGAGGCATCGCCATGACCGAGCCAAGCGCATCGTAGGACGCCACTCTGGCGAGCTTCTCCGGCGGGATCTGCCTGGCCATCGCGACCGTCCACTGAACCATCATGATCTCGATTGCGATGCCCAGCGCGAACGACGCGCAGCAGATCAGCGGCAGCGGCCAGAACATGCCAAGCGCGATTGGCGTAACCGCGACGCTGGCCCCGATGAGGACGATGAACAGCATCGGCCGCCGCGGGGCGAACCGCAGCGAAACCAGGCCGCCGACGATCAGGCCAAGCGAGTCCGCGGCCGTGATCGCACCCCAGGCAGCCGGTCCGTGGTGCGGTCCGAAATGCAGCCTGACCACCGCAGGCCCGAGTACCGTGAAGGCGCCGTACCAGGCCATCATCACGACCGCAAACTGCGCGGTGATAGTCCAGATCCACGTGTGCGAGCGGAATTCCGACCAGCCCTCGCGCAGGTCCCGCAGCATGCTGGCGTCCTCACCGCGCCCGTGCGGGGTGACCCGCAGGCTCAGCATCAGCGGCAGCGTCCCGAGCAGGCCGGTGCCGCAGATCGCCAGCGCCCAGCCAGGCCCGATCACCGCCACGCAGAATCCGGCCAGCACGGAGCCGCCCATCTGGCCTCCGTTCATCGCCAGCCGGCTCACTGCGCTCGCCTGCTGGATGGAGCCGGGCGGGACGATCCGCGGCAGCAGGGCAGTCGAGGCCGGATAGAAGATCGCCATGCCGGTGCCGGTCAGGCACTCGAGCCCGATCATCTGCCAGACCGCTGGATGGCCGGCCAGCACCATGATCCCGAACGTGCCCTCGCCCGCCGCCATCATGAGGTTTCCCGCTACGATGACCCGCTGCGGCGCCATCCGGTCGGCGACGACTCCTCCGAGCAAGACAAACACGATCGACGGTGCGATCTGCGCGGCCAGGACGTAGGACAGGACCGTTGTCGAGCCATGTGTCTCGTCGAGCACGGCGAACGACACGCCGACGATCGAGAACGCGAACGACGCGGGCGCGATTACCCGGTCGGCAAGCAGGAGCCTGAAGTCGCGGATAGCAAGGACGGGCACCCTCTGCGTGAGAAGCCTGACGCGCCGTCCGACCGCACGCGGGAACACGAGAAGGCTTCCGATCTATCCAGGGCTGGAGCGGTCCATGCTATCGGCCGAGACCGCCGGCCGAGAAGCGACTTTTTCGCTGGCAGCGGCGCCGTCGGGACCGGCTCGAGCGCGCGCGCTGCGCGGACAAACCGCCTAGGCTGGCGAGCAGATCACGGCACCCCAGATGAGCAGCCATGCCGGGCTGCTGGCACGCTCGGAGTAGCGAGCCGTCGCGGCCGGTTCGCGACGTGTGTCCGGTACTGTCCAGGCTGGGACTGGCGAGAGGGGATCACTTGAGCATTCTGGGTACGCGGGTCCTGCGGACAGAGGACCCCAAATTCCTGACAACGGGCGGCGTCTACACCGAAGACGTGGTTGACGACCGGCTGGCCGGGGCATGCCACGTGTTCTTCGTCCGGTCGCCGCTCGCTCACGCCAGGATCACCGGCATCGACGTGAGCGCGGCACGTGAGGCTCCCGGCGTGGTTGCCGCGTTCACCGGCGCGGACCTCGCTGACTTGCCGGTCATTCCCCCGTCGGCGGCCGGACTGATGAACACCGAGATGACGCAGCGGCTGCTGGCCACCGACAAGGTCCGCTACGTGGGCGAACCGGTGGCCGTGGTCGCGACCGAGCATGCCTACCAGGGCGAGGACGCGCTCGAACTCGTCGCCGTCGACTACGACCCGCTGCCCGCCGTGCTCGGCTTCGACCCGGACGACAGTTCCTTGCTCTTCGAAGCGGCCGGCACCAACGTCGCGGGCTACTGGGGCGACCAGTCCTCCCTTAAGCCCGGCCTGTTCGACGGCTGCGAGGCCGTGATCACCCACACGATCGTGAACCAGCGCGTCGCGCCGGCCCCGATGGAGACCAGGGCCGCAGCGGCGGTCTGGGGCGAGGACGGCCGGCTGACGGCCTGGATACCAAACCAGGGTGCGCAGGGCACGCGCGACGACCTGATCAAGCTGCTCAGCCTGGAGCCGGGCCAGGTCCGCGTCATCACGCCGGACGTTGGCGGCGCGTTCGGGGCTAAGTTCGGCGCCGACCCCGAGCACGCGGTCGTAGCCTGGGTCGCCCGCAGGCTCGGACGCCCGGCCAGGTGGACCGAGACCAGATACGAGAACCTGATCGGAATGACCCACGGCCGGGCGCAGCAGCACACGGTCACGATGGGCGGCAGCCGGGACGGCGACATCCGTGCCTACCGGCTGGAGATCGTGCAGGACGCGGGCGCGTACCCGAAGATCGGCGCGGTCCTGCCGATGCTGACGATCTTGATGACCACTGGGCCGTACGACATCCCGAACGCGGAGTCGATCGCCAAGGTGGTCGTCACCAACACAACGCCCATCGGCGCTTACCGCGGCGCGGGCCGCCCGGAGGCCACGGCCGCGATCGAGCGGGCCATCGACTTGTTCGCCACCGAGATTGGCGTCGATCCCGCGGACGTTCGCCGCAAGAACCTGCTGCCGAAGTTCACCGAGCCGCACAAGACCAAGTTCGGCGCGCTCTACGACACCGGTGACTACGTCGCCGGGCTGGACAAGGCACTCGAGGCGGCCGGCTACGCAGGTCTGCGCAAGGAGCAGGCCGCGCGGCGGGCCAGCGGGGACGTCCGCCAGCTCGGCATCGGCGTGTCCAGCTACGTCGAGATAACCGGCATGGGTGACGGCGAGGGCACGCCACCTTCGGAGAACGCCACCGTCGAGGTGCACCCCGACGGCACAGCCACGATCTTGACCGGCACCTCGCCCCACGGCCAGGGGCACGCGACTGCGTGGGCGATGCTCGCCAGCGACGAGCTCGGCATCCCGGTCGAGAAGATCACTTTGAAGTGGGGCGACACCGACCTGATCCCCGAAGGCGGCGGCACCGGAGGGTCACGCAGCTTGCAGCAGGGCGGCGCGGCGGTACAGCAAGCGTCCAGGGAGCTGATCGAGATCGCCAGGGAGCGGGCCGCGGCCGACTTGGAGGCCAATCCGGCTGACCTCGTGTTCGACACCTCCAGGAGCGCCTTCGCCGTGGCGGGCGACCCCGAAGCGTCGGTGCCGCTGACCAAGCTCGCCGAGAGCGAGCGGCTGCTGGTGCGGACGGTGTTCTCCGCGCCAGGAGCGACGTTCCCGTTCGGTACTCATGTGGCGGTCGCCGAGGTCGATACCGAGACGGGCAAGGCGACTCTGCAGCGGATCATCACGGTGGACGACGCCGGCGTGGTACTCAACCCGCTGCTGGCCGAGGGCCAGCGGCACGGCGGCATCGCCCAGGGAGCCGCGCAGGCGCTGCTCGAAGAGGTCCTCTACGACGCCGACGGCAACCCGCTCACGACGAGCTTGGCCGACTACCCGTTTTTGTCGGCCACGGAGGTGCCCAGTTTCGAGCTAGCCGACATGGCCACACCCACGTCCTACAACCCGCTAGGCGTCAAGGGGATCGGCGAGGCGGGCAGCATCGGCGCTACCCCCGCCGTCCAGAACGCGATCGTGGACGCCGTATCTCACCTCGGCGTCCGGCACATCAACATGCCCGTAACCTCTCGCCGTGTGTGGGAGGCCCTGCGGGCCGCAGAGCAAGGATCGGAGCACCAGTGACCCGCATAGAGCTCACCGTCAACGGCGAGAAGCGGTCCGACGAGGTCGAGCCGCGCCTGCTGCTCGTGCACTACCTGCGCGAGATCTGCGGCCTGCGTGCGGCCAACGTCGGCTGCGACACAACCTCGTGCGGGGCCTGCACCGTCCTGCTCGACGGCCGGTCGGTGAAGTCCTGTACGGTTCTGGCGGTGCAGGCGGCGGGCCAGGAGGTCCTTACCGCCGAGGGGTTGTCGGCGGGCGGAGAACTGCACCCCGTGCAGGCCGCGTTCCGCCAGAATCACGGACTGCAATGCGGCTTCTGTACGCCGGGGATGGTCATGGCCACCGTGGGCCTGCTGGCAGAGAACCCGCACCCGACCGAGGCAGAGGCGCGCGCTGGCCTGGAGGGCAACTTGTGCCGCTGCACCGGCTACCACAACATCATCCGCGCGGTGCTGGCCGCGGCCGACGCGCAGGCAGTGCCGGCCCCGAGCACGGGAGTGAGCGCATGATCCCTGGTCAGTTCGAGTACATCGCGGCCGAGTCGCCGGCGCATGCGCTGGAATTGCTGGCCGAATACGGCGACGACGCCAAGCTGCTGGCCGGCGGCCACTCGCTGCTGCCGATGATGAAACTCCGGCTGGCCGTACCCGAGGTGCTGATCGACATCGGCCGGCTGAACGATCTGGCGGGCGTCCGGGCGGACAACAGCGAACTCGTGATCGGCGCGACCACGCGGCACGCCGACCTGGCCGCCTCGGAGCTGGTGCGGGCCGAGGCGCCGCTGCTCGCCTACGCTGCTGCCCAGGTCGGCGACCCGCAGATCCGCCACCGCGGCACGATCGGCGGTTCGCTGTCACACGCCGACCCGGCCGCTGACCTGCCGATGGCGCTGGTCGCGCTCGGCGGCTCGGTCGAAATCCAGGGCCCTGGCGGTTCGCGGGTGGTCACGGCTGACGACTTCTTCCAGGGCTTCTTCGAGACCGCGCTCAGGCCGGACGAGCTGCTGACCGCGGTGCGGGTCCCGCGCCGGCCGGGCGTCCCGTGGGGCTACCAGAAGTTCGTCCGCCGGTCCAACGACTGGGCCATTGTCGGCGTCGCGGCGGTCGACGGCCGGATCGCCCTCGCGAACATGGGCGCCACGCCCTTGCGGGCGACCGCAGCCGAGCGGGCACTGGCGGACGGCGCGAGTCCGGCCGCCGCCGCCGAGCACGCGGCCGACGGCACCTCGCCTGGCGAGGACATGCACGCGGACCGCGAGTATCGCAAGCATCTCGCCAGGGTGCTGACCCGGCGCGCGCTTGAGCATCAAACCGGATAGCGCAGACAGTCGATCCAGGCCGGATCTATCGCTGTATATGCCAACGGAACGGACTTGAGTCTTTCGGTCATACTCGGATTAAGGCGGTCTTCGCGGGTACGTCCAAGACATGGCGTCAGCGAGTGCGGATGGCCAGCGGCCCGGCCCTGAGAACGGTCAGGAGCCCGAGGTCACCCTGGAGCAGCTCCCCGAGCAGGTTGCCGAGCTGGCCGGGGAGCTCAGCGAGGCCGAGACCAGGCCACTGCGCCAGCGACTCGCCCGCCAGATCCCGAAGCTAGCCAGCCGGAGCGGCCAGGCGACCCGCCGCAGTCTGCAGTCAGGTCTGCAGTCAGGGCGCGACGTTGCCTGGCAAGGCCTGCAATCCGGACGCGACGCGGCGGCCCGGCGGATCCGCCCTGGCCGGGATGCGGCGGTCCGCGGTGTCAGGTCAGGGCGCGACACGACCGCCCACGTCGTGCAGTCGGGCCGCAGCGCGGCCGCCCGCGGCACGCAGAGTGGCAGCGAGGCCGCGCGCCGAGGCGGGCGAGCCGCACTCAAGGGCGGCGGGGCAGCGCGCAGAGGCGGCGATACGGCCTGGCGCGGAGTCCAGACTGGCGGCACGGCCACGTGGCACGGGCTGCGCGTAGGCGGCCAGTGGCTGGCCGCTCAGGCGATGGAGATGGCGCCCAAGGTCCCGATCCGCGGCATTAACACGCTGCGAGATCAGTACCCGGGACTGGGCACCGAGGAGCTTGCCGACCGGCTCATCAGGAGCGCGGCCCGGGCGTCCGCCGGCGTTGGCGCCGCAGTTGGCATGACGGCCGCCACGCCGTTCGTCCCCACCCTGCCGGTCGAGCTGGCCGTCGAGACCCTAGCCCTGGTCGGAGTCGAGCTGAAGCTCGTCGCCGAACTGCACGAGGTCTACGGGATGCCAGCGCCGGGGTCGAGGACCGAACGCATGCTGGCTTACCTCGGTGCCTGGGCGACCCGCCGCGGCATCCGCATCACCGGCGAAGGCGTCGCGCTCGCGGTGGGCTCACCGCTCCGCCGCAAGCTGGAGCGCCGGCTGGTCGCGAAGGCAGGCCAGAGCACCCTGTCGCTCGCCCCGTTGCTGGCGGGAGCAGTGGCCGGCTCGATGGTCGACCATCACGAGACCCGTAAGCTCGGCCTGCAGGTGCGCGACGATCTGCGCAAGCGGGCAGCCGACGCGCCTGCGATTACGGGCTAGCCGGGAACCCTGCGCTGTGTCGGCTCGGGGGGACGACCCCCCGAACCGCCCGCACTGTGCTGCCTCGGGGGGACGCCCCCCCGAGGCAGCACCGCGCAGCCGACCGTCATCACCTCACAGGCCGGCGAGTTCGTCGGCGAGGTCATCCAGGCCCAGGGCACCCAGCGACAGGGCCGACATGTGCCAGGACTTCGGGTCGAAGTCGCTGCCGCGAGCCTTGCGGGCGGCCTCCCGGCCGGCCAGCCAGGCCCGCTCGCCGAGCTTGTAGCTGATTGCTTGGCCGGGCATGCCCAGGTAGCGGATGACCTCGCTCGTCATGAACTCCCGGCCCCGCCCGCTGTAGGTGGAGCAGAATTCGATGCCCCGCTCGGGCGTCCAGGTCTCGCCCGCGAACATGGGTGAGTCGGACGCCGCCGGGAGCTGCAGGTGCATGCCGATATCGACGATCACCCGGATCGCGCGCAACAGCTGGGCATCCAGGTAACCCATCCGTGCACCCGGCGCCTCAAGGTAGCCAAGCTCGTCCATCAGCCGCTCGGCGTACAGCGCCCACCCTTCCGAACACGCGGATACCCCGCCGACCGAGGTCTGGTACATCGACAGCTGATCAGACAAGTAGCGCCACTGCGCGAGTTGCAAGTGGTGACCGGGGACCCCCTCGTGATACCAGGTGCTGTACAGCCCCCAGAGCGGGAAGCTGGTGCGCCCGAGCGTCGGCAGCCAGGTCCGGCCAGGCCGGGTGAAGTCCTTGGACGGCCCGGTGTAGTACGGCGCCGCGGCGCTGCCCGGCGGCGCGATCCTGGCCTCGACGACCTTGACCGGATCGGCCAGGTCGAAGTGCGTCCCGTCGAGATCGGCGATCGCCTCGTCCATGAGGCCCTGGAGCCGGAGCCGGATCTCCTCGACGCCCTCGACGACCTCACTGTGCCCGTCCAGGTAGCGCATTGCCTCCATCGCGTCGGCGCCCGGCAGTATCTTCGCAGCCTCGGCGTTCATCTGGGCGAGGATGTCCCTGAACTGAGCCCAGCCCCATTCATAGGCCTCCGTCAGGTCGAGGTTGGCGCCGTTCCACCGGCGGGCGCCCAGGTGATAGCGCTCTTGGCCGACGCCGTCCGGAGTGCCCGCGGCGCCGGGCAAGTACTCGGAAAGCAGCCACTCTCGCAATTCGGCCACCGAAGCGTCCGCGGCCGCGCAAGCCCGGTCGAGATCGGCGCGCACGGCGGACGAGCCGCCGCCGCCGGCGAACCCCGCGAACCAGCCCTTCCCATTCCCGCTCGCACTCCAGTCGGCTAGCTGACTGGCCACGTTCTCGGCCTGCCGCGGCGCCGCGTACAGACCGCGCCGGGCACCCTCAGCCAGCGACGCCCGGTGGCCCGCGAGAGCCGCAGGCACAGCGCCGATCCTGCGGGCGATGACGGCCCAGTCCTCGGCAGTCGCCACGGGCATCTGCAGGAAGGTGCTGCGGACCCGCTGCGGGGGGCCGAAGATGATCGACATCGCGCGCAGCGGCTCGCCGCTCTGGCTGTAGGCCTGGAGCGTCTCGAGCCGCTCGCGCAGGAGCCGGGCGCACCGGCGCTCATCACCACTGGCGAACCCGCCAGCCGCCGCGGCCTGCTGCTCCGCCTCGGCCAGCTTGGCCAAGGTGGCGTCCCTGAGGTCGTCATCGGCCTTCAGGCCGACCGGGGACAGGTCGGGCAGGCGATCCTGGCCGAAGGGCAGGCCAATGCTGGTGGCGAGGGTCGGATCCAGCTTGGCAAGATCGTTTACGTAGGCGTCGGCCAGGTCCCGGATGGGCCTGGCGGAAGCCGTCGGCTGGGAGGTTTGCGTTATGTCGGCCATACGGAGCATTCTGCCCTGTTTGCCGCAGCGAGCTGCGGCCGCACCCGCCTTTGGCCGGAGGAGCTAGTGCTGAGCTCCGAGCGCCATCGCGACGAGCTGGGACGAGCTCATCTGCGTGCCCTCCCGAGTCGCGTCGGCAAACCGCGCGTCGCCGAGGCGGCGTCGCGCAGCCCGCTCGATCCTGGCCGCGTCCGGGTTGGATCGATCTGGCAGTCCGCGCACGCCGGCGCTCGCCGCGAGCAACCGCGCGGCCAGCTCGTACTGCTTGCAGCGCAGGGCCAGGTCCGCGACTCCGACGAGTACCTGCGCGATCAGGGGTGCATAGCCCGCCTCGGACGCCGCCTGGCAAGCCGCCGCGCGGTGCATGCGGGCATCGCCGAGATCGCCGGCGAGGTAGCCGAGCAGGTCCTCCGCTACCGCGCGGATGTTGGCCTGGTCCGCTTCGTCGCCCAGGATGGTTGTCGCGACGCCGAGTTGGTGGCGTGCCCCCTCGGCGTCGCCGCCCCAGCGGGCGAGTTCCGCCTTCGCGAGGGCCAGCTCAGCCAGGGCATCCGGCCAGGTGACCCGTTCCGCCCACTGCTCGGCGTCGGCGATTGCGGCCGCACTGGAGTCCTGATCGCCGAGCAGCCAGTACAGCTGGGCCTGTCGTGACCGCTTCGCGATGACATCCTCGATGGCACCAAGTTCGGCCACCGCCGTGATCGCCTGTTCGTAGTGCTCGCAGGCATCGGCGAACTCGCCGCGCGTGGCGATCCGTTCCGCCAGTTCGGTCTGGGCGAGCGAGATTCCGTATCGCTCGCCAAGTGCCCGGAACTCGGCGACCGCCCTTTCGAGGTACGCGTCGGCATCCCGGCCGCCCTGGCCGAGCGCGATCCGCATCTTGCCGAGCTGAAAAAGTGCCAGCGCGCGCACCCAGGGGTCGTCGTCGTCAAGCAACGACTCCCAGGCAGGCAAGACCGCGTGCGGCTCCTGCAACAGGCGCTCCAGCGGAGCGACGAGCCTGAGTACCGGGTAGCGGCCCTGACTTCGCTGGCTGAGCCTGGCCGCCTCGCGGATCCACTCCTCCGCCTCGTGTTCGTCGGCGCGCCCGGAGGTCACGAACATGACTACCAGCGCGTACACCATGGCCCGCGTGTCATTGATGACCTCGCCGGGCAGCTTCGCGGCGGCCGTGACCAGCTCGAAGCCTTCGGCCCTGTGGCCGCTCAGCCACCAGTAGGAGCCGGCGGAGGCGGCGAGCCGCATCGCCGCCTGCGCATCGCCGGCCGCGAGCGCACCTCGCATCGCGGCGCCGATGTTGTCGTGCTCAGCCTCCAGCGTGGCGAGCCATTCCAGCTGCTCGGCACGGCGAAGATGCGGCTCCGCCGTCTCGGTGAGTTCGGTGAAGTAGACGAGATGCGCGTTGCGTGCCAGTTCCGCTTCCTTCGCTTCTGCGAGCCGGAGCGCGGCGTATTCCCTGATCGTGCCGATCATGCGGTAACGAGGTGTGCCCTCGGCATCTGTGCGTAGCAGCGATTTCTCGGTCAGCGAGGTAAGCAGTCCGAGCACGTGCTCCTGTTCGACCGCATCCCCGGCGCAGACCCGCTCGGCCGCCTCGAGGCTCGATCCGCCCGAGAACACCGCCAGCCTGCGCAGGACCGTCCGCTCGGCGTCGGTAAGCAACTCCCAGCTCCAGTCGACCACCGTACGCAGCGTCTTATGCCGCGGCAAGGCGGTGCGGCTGCCGCCGGTCAGCAGGCGGAACCGGTCGTCGAGCCCGTTGGCGAGCTGGTCGAGAGACATAGTGCGCAACCTGGCCGCGGCCAGCTCGATCGCCAGCGGCATGCCGTCCAGGGCCCGGCAGACGCGCGCCATCGTCGACAACGCGCGGGCGTCGACCGCGAGATCCCTGCGCACCGCACCGGCCCGGTCGCGCAGCAACCGGATGGCAGGGGAGGACTCGATCTCGGCCGGGCTGGCGTCCGGCTCC
>JASIBJ010000136.1 GCA_030045215.1 Streptosporangiaceae bacterium
TCGTTCTGCTGCCCTCGCGACGGCGAGTTCTCCCTGCGGGTCGGCGATGCGGGTGAAGCCGGTCGGCGCGAGCACCAGCGGGTAGGCCAGCCGGCGACCCAGCAGGGTTGAGCCGCTGTCGACGGCGCCGACTCCGCGAAGAACCCGCGGCCGGAACGTGACCGAGGCGAAGGCCGCCTGGTTAGCGGTCAGCGTTCGCTCGTCCTCGGCTGCGCCGTCGATGTAGTCGAACACCCCGCCTGGCAGGCGCCTCCTGGCGATTCTTCGCAGGTCCTCCACCGACGCCGTCCGGGCCAGCCGGCGGCGGACCAGGTCGGTCTCGATCGACCGGAAGCGGAGGACAGACCTGAGCGTCTCGTACGGATTCATGAGGACTCAGACCTCCGCGGGTGGGATGAAGACCGCTGGGCGCGGTGCGCGAACTGCGTCGTATGCTCCGCCCACGTTAGCCGGAGGCGTACTGACTCCGGAGGGTGACTCTCGCGCGGGCCGCGCCAGGAGGCGCTACGCACAGTTAGCCTGCTCGACGAAGTAGAGGGGAACGCCATCTGGGTCGTCCACGCCGAAGTAGCTGCCCCAGGGCTCAGTCACCGGCGGGATCGTCACCGTAAGACCGCGGGCTGCGAGTTCCTCATGCGCGCGGTAGGCGTCGGGGACGATCACCACGATGGAGAAGGACCCCACGACCGGCGGGACCAGGGGAGTCTGGTCGCGAGCCGCAGCCAGGATCTCCGCGACCGGCACCTGGCCGAGCTGGTAGTAGACACCCTGGCCGTCAGCCCTATCCCACTCGCGGACCGGAATGCAGCCGAGCTTCGCCTCATAGAAGTCACGAGTTACCGCGAAATCGGTTACCGCGTACGAGGTGTAGGCGGCGCTGGGTCGAAAGTCCGTCATGCGCCCAGCCTCCCATCTTCTGCGAGCGCCCCAAGGGTCGCCCGGTGACGGCGGAGCGCCCGGGAAAGGTACTGGCCGTCAGGCCTAGAGTGACGCGGTGAGCTTCCTCGAACCGGATAGCGGCGTGCTGGTGACCGATGGCGGCCTGGCGACCGAGCTAGAGGCGCGCGGGCACGATCTGTCGGACTCGCTGTGGTCGGCGCGCCTGCTGGTGGATGCGCCCGCGGAGATCGCCGCCGCCCACGTGGCGTTCTTCCGTGCCGGGGCGGTAATCGCGACGACCGCGAGCTATCAGGCGTCATTCGACGGGTTCGCGGCGCGCGGCGTGGGCCGAGACGATGCCGCGCGACTGCTGCGGCGCAGCGTCGAGCTGGCGCAAGCCGCGCGCGCCGAGGTGGCCGCTGACCAGATGAGGAGGTGGGTAGCCGCTTCGATCGGCCCGTACGGCGCTACCCTGGCAGACGGATCGGAGTACCGAGGCCGTTACGGCCTGAGCGTCGCGGCGCTGGTCGCATGGCACCGGCCCCGCCTGGAAGTACTGGCTGAGGCAGGCCCGGACGTGCTGGCCCTGGAGACAGTCCCCGACGTCGATGAGGCCGAGGCGCTCATCGCATCCATCCGTGGCCTGGGGATTCCCGCCTGGCTGACGTACAGCATTGAAGGCGAACGCACCCGCGCGGGGCAGCCGATTGCCGAGGCGTTCGCGGTTTCCAGGGACGTGCCAGAGGTCGTGGCCATAGGCGTTAACTGCTGCGCCCCGGCCGACGTGCCGCTGGCTATCGCCACGGCGATCGAGGTCACCGGCAAGCCCGTGATCGTCTACCCGAACAGCGGCGAGAACTGGGACGCGCGGCGGCGGACCTGGGCCGGCCGGCCGCAGTACGCCGTCGGCCAGCCTCAGGAGTGGGCGGCCCAGGGAGCCAGGATCGTCGGCGGGTGCTGCCGGGTCCGCCCCGCCGACATTGCCGCAATCGCCCTGGCGATTAGTGGCGCTGGCTAGCCGCCAGTTGATAGGAGCCTGGCATCCAAGCGAGCTAAAAGATCGGCTCCTGCCGGCCAGGCCGGCAGGTCCCTGACCGCGAAGGAGCAGCGCGATGAGTGACAATTTCACCTCCGGGCTGTGGCAGGACGTGGCTGACATCTACGAAGCGATCCTGGCTCATCCGTTTCTGACCGGGCTCACCGGCGGAGGGCTGTCGCCCGAGTCGTTCGCCTTCTACGTGGTCCAGGACGTCCTATTCCTGCGCCGGTATGCGCAGGCGCTGGCCCTGGTGGCCAGCCGTGCCCCCGACACTGCTAGCACGGAGATGTTCGCTCGTCACGCGGCGGGCATTGTCACCGCCGAGATGAGCTTGCACCAGTCACTGATGGCCGACCTCGACCTGGATCCCGCGGCCGTGGAAGCGACCGAGGAGGCTCCGACAACGCTCGCCTATACCAGCTATCTGCTGGCGACGACCGCCAACGGATCTTACGGCGAAGGCGTCGGCGCCTTGCTGCCCTGCTACTGGATCTACTGGGAGGTTGGCAAGCACCTGCTCGAGCGGGGTTCGCCCAACCCGCGCTACCAGCGATGGATCGACACCTACAGCGGCGACGAGTATGGCAGCGACGCGCGCGATGTCATCGCGGCCGCCGACAAGCTGAGCGCCGACCTGAGTCCGCGAGAGCGCGAGCAGGTGCGCCGCCACTTTCGGGTGACGAGCCGCTACGAGTGGATGTTCTGGGACATGGCCTATCACCGGCAGACCTGGCCGGTGTGATCGTCAGATGGTGAGGCGGTCGGCGCCAGGTTGGCGCGAGCACAAGGCTGGCCCGGCGGAGGCTCCCAGGGACGCGGCACAGGGCTGTGACGCCGCGCCTGATGCTGCCGCGAGCGTCGCTTGCGGGTCCCCCGGCGTCCGGAGCTGGATGAGGCACATGGCGGCCACCACCAGTATTCCCCCCGCGATCGCGGGCAGGCCGAGCGTCTCTCCGCCAAGGGCGACCGCGAAGACGGCCGCGAACATGGGTTCGGTCGTGAGGATCACCGCCGCCTGTGTGGCCGAGAGCCGGGTTTGGGCCCAGGTCTGGATGGTGTAGGCGAGGGCGGATGCCAGCACGGCGGTGATCGCGATGGCTCGCCAATCGCTGCTGGTGTCCGGGACGCTGAGCTGGCCGGTTGCCAGCGCGGCGCTCGTCCAGAGCGCCGCCACGGTCGCGAGCTGCACGGTCGTAAGGGCGAAGGAGTCATGTCCCGCGGACCACTCGCCAATGCCGACGATCTGGAGCCCGAATAGCACCGCGCAGGCCAGCGTGAGGAACTCGCCCGCACCTAGAGCGAACCCGCCGAGGGTGATGAGGGCCAGACCGCCGCCCGCGAGCAGAACAGCAAGCCAGGACGACGGAGCCAGCCGTCGGCGCAGCAGCAGCCATGACAGCACCGGAGTGAACACCACGAACAGGCCGGTGAGAAAGCCTGATACGGCCGCCGGGGTGTGCTCGAGACCGATCGCCTGGGTGGCATAGGCCAGGCCGAGCACCACGCCGAGCAGCACTCCGTGGCGCACGCCCTTGGCGCGGAGGCCACGCACCGCGCGGGGGCGGGCGGCGAAGAGCAGCCCGGCGGCTAGAGCGAACCGCCAGGCCAGGAAGTCGAACACCGGCATGTGGGCCACTGCATCCTTGACCACCAGGAACGTTGCTCCCCAGACGGCTGCGGCGCCCATTAACGCAGTCGCCGCCGTCAGCTGCCGGTTCGGCCGCGGGGGAGCGGCCGGGCGCCACCCGAGCGTGGCCATCGGAGACACCTTCTAAATGGAGACGATGGTTACATAACCAGCCACCACGATATGCTAGTGTCGGTTGTGTTGCAACCTGCTATCGTCGTTTGCTAGTTATGGGGAGACGTCATGGTTGCCGGTATCCCAGCTCGGCCTGGCGAGCTTGTGCGGGACTTCGTGAACACGCTGGACGTCGACACCGGGCAGGACGAGTTGCTCTCGCCCGCGGCGCTGGCGGCTTGGCTGCGCGAGCACGGCCTGGCGACGATGCGCTCGGCTACAGAGGATGATCTCCGGGCCGCGGTGGCGCTGCGGGAGAGCCTCAGGGCGGTACTGCGCGCCCACCACGCCGATGCCACCGGTGCCGAAGGCACTACGCCGACCGGGCTTGACGATCTCATGGCGGATTATCCGCTGCAGGTTTCGCTGCGAACTGGCACCCCTGAACTGGAGCCAATCGGCGGCGGCGCTCACGCAGGCCTCGGCCGCATCGTCGCCGCCGTTGCGGCTAGCCACGCCGACCGGAGCTGGCCCCGCCTGAAGGTATGCGCCCAGAGCACCTGCCAGTGGGCGTTCCTCGATACCTCGCGCAACCAGTCCCGCTCCTGGTGTTCCATGAGCGTTTGCGGCAACCGGGCCAAGACGAAGGCGTACCGCACCCGGCAGAAGCTGCCTCATTCCGACGTCCGTAGCTAGTGCGACGGCCATCCCTGGCTACAACCGACGGCCGCCTGTAGGTGGCCGCGGGCCGCCTGTGGGTAAGGCGGTGGCCGCGTGGGTGGCGGCGGTGGCGGCGGTGGCCGCCGAGACCGGGGATCGGCGCCCCGGCGCGGTGCCGCCCTCGGGCTCGTTGACGCCCCCAGCCGCACCGCGTTAGCGTTGCCGCATCTTGATCACTACTGGCGCCTTCTCTGGCGCGACCATGGGCGGCTGACCTTGCCTGCTGTGGTCACGTTTGGCGAGTCCATGGCGCTGTTCCGCGCCGAGCCCGGCGAGCCGCTGCGCACGGCCAGGCGCTTCGTTCGATCGATTGCGGGCGCCGAGTCGAACGTGGCAATCGGCCTTTCGCGACTGGGTTGCGGTGCCGGTTGGTTCGGACGCGTCGGGGATGATCCTCTGGGGCTCGGCATCCTGGATATCTTGCGCGGCGAGGGCGTCGACATTAGCCGTGCTGTCGTGGACGACGCGGCACCGACAGGCGTTCTCGTCAGGGACACACATGCGGAACGCCGGATTGAGGTTGCCTACGCGCGGGCCGGCTCGGCTGGCAGCCGGCTCAGCCCGGCGGACCTCGATGCCGGCTACCTGACCTCGGCAGCGTTGCTGCACGTGACCGGCATAACGCCGGCGCTAAGCCCTACAGCCTTGGAGGCCACCACCGAAGCGGTGAGGATGGCTTGCGAGGCCGGCGTGGCCGTGTCCTTCGATCCCAACATCCGGCGCAGGCTATGGCCTGATCCTGCGGAAGCGCGGCGGGTGCTGCTGCCGCTAGCGGAGCGCTCCCGGATCGTGCTACTCGGACAGGCAGAGGCGGC
>JASIBJ010000137.1 GCA_030045215.1 Streptosporangiaceae bacterium
GACCGGGTCCTGTGCCTGTGGCGATTCCTTCCACTGAACGGCGCGTCCCGATCAGCTAGTCAGCCCTGTCAGCCCGGCCAGTCGTCTCGACCGGCCGGGCTTTCGGCTGCCTGAAGCAGGCCGGCCAGACCGGGCGCGTGTAATCTGTGCCAGCCAGCGCGCCGGACACTGGGAGGCACCCCATGCGCATTGCGGTAACCGGGTCGATCGCGACCGACCACCTGATGACCTTCCCCGGCCGGTTCACCGAGCAGCTCATCGCCGACAAGCTGGACAAGGTCTCGCTGTCGTTCCTGATTGACCGCCTGGAGATCCGCCGCGGCGGGGTGGCCGCCAATATTGCCTTCAGCCTCGGCTGCCTCGGCCTCACGCCGATGCTGATCGGCAGCGTCGGGCCGGATTTCGGCGAGTACCGGCAGTGGCTGGACGAGCATGGCGTTGACACCAGCCGGGTCCGCGAGTCCGTCATCCACCAGACCGCCAGGTTCACCGGCACCACTGACGCCGACCTGAACCAGATCGCCTCCTTCTATCCCGGCGCGATGAGCGAGGACGCCGAAATCGACCTGGCCGGGCTGGCCGGGCAGGCGGACCTGGTGCTGATTGGCGCGGGCGATCCGGCGGCGATGCTCAGCATGACCGGCCAGTGCCGCGCACATCAGATCCCGTTCGCGGCCGACACCTCCCAGCAGCTGGCCACCCTGGACGGCGACCAGATCCGTGACCTGGTGACCGGCGCGGCGTTCCTGTTCAGCAACGAGTACGAGGCATCGCTGATCGAGCACAAGACCGGCTGGAGCGCCGACGAGCTGACCGCCGAGGTCGGCGTCCGCGTTACCACGCTGGCCGCCGCGGGCGCGCGGGTGGACCGGGCCGGCCACGACCCGGTCAGCGTCGGCCCGGTGCTCGAGGTGGTTCCGGTCGAACCGACCGGCGCCGGCGACGCGTTCCGGGCCGGCTTCCTGGCTGCGGTCGCGTGGGGCCTGAGCCTGGAGCGAGCGGCGCAGCTCGGCAACCTGATGGCCGTGCTGGTGCTGGAGACCACCGGACCGCAGGAGTACAAGCTGAGCGCGGCCGAGCTGGCGACGCGCTGCGCGAAGTCTTACGGGCAGGCGGCAGCCGACGAACTGGCCGCGCACGTCGGCTGACTTTCATCAGGGGAACGAAGGGTCTCCCCGCGACTGTCGTCCGCATCGCAAGCTGGCGGGTCAGGACCCGTTGCCCCCGTGGCCCGCGCCTCGCGCTCGCTACGGCTGGCCCGGTGCGGACTAGCGCGGACGCAGCGGTAGCGTCTGGTTATGCTCGCTGCGCTTGCGACCGGATATCACGGTCCGCCGGAGCTGACCCTCGCGCGGGCCTTCAGTTCGTGGACGCTAGACCCGTGGACGCTCAGCGCCGTCGTCGTGCTCGGCGTGGGCTACCTGGCGGGCGTTCGCAAGGTGCGCCGCGACGGGCAGTCGTGGCCGGCCGCGCGGGTCATCGCGTTCTGCGGTCTCGGCCTCGGGTTCGCGGTGATCGCGACGATGTCCTTCGTGGGCGTGTACACGCCGGTCCTGTTCTACGCCAGATCGGTGCAGACCATTCTGTTCCTGCTGGTCGTGCCGTTGTTCCTGGCCCTAGGCCGGCCGCTCACGGTCGTGATCGAGACCGTGCCGCGGTTCGGCCCCTGGCTCGACGCGGTCATCAAGAGCCGGGTCGCGAAGCTGCTCACGTTCCCCGCCATCACGACGTTCGTGCTGGTCGTCACGCCATTCCTGGTGTACTTCTCGCCCTGGTACCAGGCTGGCTTCACGTCGGTGGCGGTGGCGCAGCTCACCCACGTCGCGTTCCTCGCGCCAGGCTTCGTATTCTTCTGGACGCTGCTGCGAGTTGATCCGGTGCCGAAGGCCTACCCGTACGTGGTCGCGTTGTGGATCACTGCGGCCGAGGTAATCGGCGACGCGATCCTCGGCCTCGCGGTGATCGCCGACACGAGCCTGCTGGCTGGCCCGTACTATCACGCGCTGGCCCGGCCGTGGGGCCCGACCCTGGCCACCGACCAGGTGCTCGGCGGGGGAGTGCTGTGGATCTTCGGTGACATTGTCGGGCTGCCATTCCTGGCGGCCCAGCTGATCCAGATGATCCGCGAGGATGAGCACGACGCCGAGGTGATCGACGCTGAGCTGGACGCCCGGGAGGCGGCGGAAGCGGCCACCTCGGCGGCCTCGGGAGCCGCGCTAGCCGGCGCGGAGACCGCGACCGCGGTTGCCGCATCGGGAGGCGCGGCGGCCCCGAGCACTCAGCGGCCGTGGTGGGAGACCGACTCTCGATTCGCCGACCGATTCCGCGCGGTGGACGAGACCGACCCCCGGTAACCGGTCGCGCCTGCCGCGCGATTTTCGCGGGGGTACGGGGGATCGTCCTGCATCCAGGCGGGGGTACGGGGGTCGTCTCCCCGGACAGGACTAGTACCTGCGACGGACCAGGAATGACCAGGCTTCGTGCGGGGCGCCGAGCGCGTCCATCCGGGCGGGCAACTCGTCGGTCCGCACGAACTCCTGCGACTTCAGCGCGCACCAGGCCGGCAGGTCAGTCTTGGCGGCAGGATCGTCGGCCAGGACCGCGATGTGCTGACCGACCTGCACGTCCCTGATCCGGTCGGCGAGCATGATGATCGGGATGGGGCACTTCTTGCCCAGCGCATCGAGCGTGAGGACCGGCACGGGGGTCAGGGCGCCGGCGCTCGCACGCTGCGGGGTCGTCACGCGATACCTCCAAGGAGGGTCGTCCTGCGGCTATGGAGCACTCGTCGCCCTAACAGTGTCGCGCACCCTCGCCACGATCGGCGGCAGGACCTCCAGGAACTCCTCGACGGACTGCGGGGTCGCGTCACCTGGTAGCGATACCCGGACGTTGCCGTGCGTAAGCACGCCCATGGCAGCCAGCACGTGGCTGGGCTGGCGGGTGTCGGATACGCACGCGCTGCCCGATGACACCGAGAAGCCGACCTGGTCGAGCTCGGTGACGAGTGCCTCGCCGTCGACATACAGGCACGAGAACGTGACGATGTGCGGCAGCCGATGGTCGGGGTCGCCGTGGACCACGGCGTCGGGCACCAGCTCGGGCACCGCCGCCCGGATGCGGTCGGTGTGCGCGCGGAGCGCGCCCGAGGACGCGGCCCGTTCCGCTCGTATCGCCCGCAGCGCTTCCGCGGCCGCCAGTACGGCCGGGACGTTCGGGAAGCCCGGGACACGCCGGTTTTCCCTGTCATCGGCCGGCAGCGGCTCCCGCCAGCGGATGCCTTTGCCGACCGCGAGGACGCCGACGCCGGCCGGGCCACCCCACTTGCGGGCGCTGGCCGCCAGCAGGGACCAGCCGGCCGGGATGGGGAGCCAGCCAACCGAGGCCGCCGCGTCGACCAGCAGCGGCACCCGATAGCGGTCGCAGGCCGCGATGACGTCGGCGACGGGCTGGATCGTGGCCACCTCGTTGTTGGCCGTCTGCAGGCACGCCAGGAGTGTCCGGTCCTGCTGCAGGGCCTGCGCGAACGCGCCGACATCGACGCGGCCGAACCGGTCCACGCTGGCGGTCGTCACATCCGTTCCAGACCGGCGAGCGAGCCAGTCCGCGGCGTTCAGGACGCTCGAGTGCTCCACGGCGCTGGTCACCACGTGTCCTGGCCCGCGGGCGGCGGACTGGCGGGCCTGGACCGCGCCGAGCAGGGCCAGGTGCACCGCCTGGGTCCCTGATGTGGTGAAGGACAGCTCATCAGGCCGGCAGCCGAGTTCGGTCGCCACGGACTCGCGGGCCTGGTCAAGGAGCAGCCGGGCCCGCCTGCCTTCGCGGTGCAACCGGGCCGGGTCAGCCCAGCCGTCGGCCAGGGCCGCCAGCAGGGCCTCCCTGGCCCGCGGATGTAGCGGCTCGGCCGACGCCGCGTCGAAATAGGGCACGTTCATGACTCTAGGCCCGGCACGAGATGATCTTCGCCGGCGGTCGCTGGCGGCGAGGCAGGGCCGAAGTTCGCGCTGTATGTGGGGGTACCCCAAGGTCGGGCAGCCAGGCGTTGTACTGTTTCCACGACAGGCTGTAGGACGTCGACCGCAACCGGCCGCTGACGCCGGGACTTATTGCTGGGAAGGCCATCTGTGAGTCCCACTCCCCGTGCTCCCGAGCACCGGGCCCCGCGCCGCGGGACGAGAGCGCGGCGCTGGCTGCCAATGACTGCCCTGGCCATAGCGGTGGTGACGCTGACGGCCGGCTGCAACTCCGCGGACGTGGAGCGGCTCGGCCTGCGCGCGCCGCTGACGACCCAGGCTCGGCTGACGGTGTCGCTCTGGCAGGGCTCATGGATCGCCGCGCTGTCGGTGGGCGTCGTGGTCTGGGGCGGGATCCTCTGGGCGGTGATCTTCTACCGCAAGCGCGGAGACAGGATCCCGGCTCAGGTCCGCTACAACCTGCCCGTGGAGATCCTCTACACGATCATCCCGTTCATCATGGTCGGGGTGCTGTTCTACTTCACCGCGCGGGACGAGAACAGGATCGATGCCCTGGCGCCACACCCGGACGTGGTCGTGGACGTGATCGGCTCCCAGTGGACCTGGACGTTCCAGTATCCGCAGTACCCGGTGAAGAACTCGGCGAACGGCGTCACCGAGCTCGGGGCCATGTGGAACGGCATCCTCGGGCCGGGCGACAACGAGAACGAGCTGCCGCTGCTGGAGATCCCGGCGCACGAGTCCGTCCGGTTCAACCTGTACTCGGTCGACGTGATCCACTCGTTCTGGATCCTGCCGTTCGACTTCAAGCGGGACGTGATCCCCGGCCATCCGAATCACTTCCAGGTCAACACCACCGGCACGCTGTACGGCGGACCCGATAGCATCGGCCGCTGCTCGGAGTTGTGCGGCTTGTACCACAGCCGGATGCTGTTCCGCATCTTGATCGTGACGCCGGCCCAGTTCAAGGCCTGGATCCTGGCGCAGCAGAAGCTGCAGAACGCGACTGGGGGTGCGCAGTGACCACGTACAACCAGCCGGCGCCAGGCGCGGCCGCTGCTCCGCTGGCGGTCTCCCGCCCGTACCACAAGGGCTCGATCCTGGCCGACTGGCTGTCGTCGACCGACCATAAGATCATCGGGCATCTCTATCTGATCACCTCGTTCTTCTTCTTCCTGGCTGGCGGCGCGATGGCCATGGTCATGCGGGCCCAGCTGATGGGCCCCGACGAACACATCGTGTCCGACCAGCAGTACAACGAGCTGTTCACGATGCATGGCACGATCATGCTGCTGCTGTTTGCCACGCCGTTGTTCGTCGGGTTCGCGAACGAGATCATGCCGTTGCAGATCGGGTCACCCGATGTGGCGTTCCCGCGGCTGAACCTGCTCAGCTACTACATGTTCACCTTCGGCGGGCTGATCTTGCTGCTGAGCTTCCTCACCCCCGGCGGGGCGGCGGCGTT
>JASIBJ010000138.1 GCA_030045215.1 Streptosporangiaceae bacterium
ACCCCCTCGGCCCGGTGCCCGCCCAGCCACCAGTAGAAACCGGCGGCGGCGGCCAGCCGCATGGCCGCCTGCACCTCATCGGCCGCGATCGCGCCTCGCATCGCGGCACCGATGTTGTCGTGCTCGGCCTCGAGTGTCGCGAGCCATTCCAGCTGCTCGGCGCGGCGAAGATGCGACTCCGCGGCCTCGGCGAGCTCGGTGAAATACGCCAGATGGGCCCGGCGGGTGACGTCCGCCTCGCCTGCCTCGGCCAGCCGGTACGCCGCGTACTCCCTGATCGTGCCGATCATCCGGTAGCGCGGTGCGCCGTTGCCTTCGGCCAGCAGCAGCGATTTCTCGGTCAGCGAGGTGAGCAGTTCGAGCATGTGCTCCCGCTCGACCGCGGCGTCGGCGCAGACCCGCTCGGCCGCTTCCAGGCTCGCCCCGCCGGAGAACGCCGAGAGCCTGCGCAGGACGGCCCGTTCGGCGTCGGCGAGCAACTCCCAGCTCCAGTCGACCACCGCGCGCAGCGTCTTGTGCCGCGGCAACGCGGTGCGGCTGCCGCCGGTCAGCAGGCGGAACCGGTCGTCGAGCCCGTTGGCCAGCTGGTCGAGAGACATGGTGCGCAACCTGGCCGCGGCCAGCTCGATCGCCAGCGGCATCCCGTCCAGCACCCGGCAGACGCGCGCCATCGTCGACAACGTGCGGGCGTCGGCCGCCAGATCCTGGCGCACCGCGCCCGCCCGGTCCCGCAGCAGCCGGATGGCGGGAGAGGACTCGATCTCGCCGGCGCTGGCGTCCCGCTCCGGCAGGGCCAACGGCTCGACCAGCCACAGCGCCTCACCGGTGATGCCGAGCGGTTCCCTGCTCGTCGCCAGGATCCGCAGCCGCCGGCACTCCCCCAGCACCCGATCGGCGAACGCCGCGGCCTGCTCGATCACGTGCTCGCAGTTGTCCAGGATCAGCAGCGCCTCTCGTTCGCGGATCGCGGCGATGAGCCGGTCTGTCGGCTCCGCGTTCGGCGCGCCGCCAAGCAGTGCATCTCGCAGCCCGAGCCCGGCGAGCGTCGCCTGCGCCACATCGCCGTCGGCGCCGAGTGCTGCGAGCTCCACCAGCCAGGCGCCGTCCGGCACCTCGCCAAGCAGCGTGCGCGCGGTCTCCGTGGCTAGCCTGGTCTTCCCCGAGCCGCCGGGCCCGATGAGGGTGGTCAGCCGGTGCTCCGCGAGTAGTTCCCGCACGACAGCGACATCATCCTCCCTCCCCACGAAGCTGGTGAGCTCGGCCCGAAGGTTGGTCTTCCGAGGCTCCTCCCGCCGTCCGACCTCGCCCCGCAACAGCGCCACGTGCAGCGCTGACAGCTCGGGCGAGGGGTCGGCGCCCAGCGCGTCGGCCAGGGCTTCCCTCATGTGCTCGTAGACCAGCAATGCCTCGGTGTCGCGACCCGCTGCAGCAAGGGCATGCATCAGCGCGGCGACAAGCCGTTCCCGCACCGGATGCGCGGCCACCGCGTCGGTCAGCTCCCCGACCAGCTCAACACCGTGGCCGAGGCTGATCTCCGCCTCGAACCGATCCTCCGTCGCGGTCAGCCGGAGCCGCTCGAGCCGCGTGACCGCCGCGTCAAACGCTGCGCTCTCCTGCAAACCGACATCCTGCATGGCTGCACCTCGCCACAATGCGAGCGCCTCACGCAGGAGTTGCACTCGCCGTGCGCCCTCCTCATGGCGGGCCTGCACGACGAGGCGTTCGAACCGCACGGCGTCGATGGCGTCGGGTTCCACTGTCAACCGGTAGCCGCCCGCCCGTCCCTCCACCAATCCGTACGGCAGCGCCCGGCGCAGCCGGGAAGCCAGACGTTGCAAAGCGTTCGCCGAGTCGGAGGGCGGGCTCTCACCCCAGATCCAGTCGATCAACGTCGCCCTCGGGACGACGTGGCCTGGTTCGAGCGCGAGCGCGATCAGCAGCGCGCGCAACCGGGCGCCGGGCACGTTGGCCACGACGCCGTCGTCCGCGCAAACCTCAAACGACCCAAGCATCCCGATATGCACTAGCTGATTCTCCCACGCTGGCCCATCCTGCGATCCGCGGAGGCCGCTCCAGCCTCGAACACTTTCGCAGCTAACCTGGGCGCGAATCGATTATCTTCGAAGAAGAGAGCGACACCCACTCTGGTGCTCCGTGAACGCACCGACTTCATTGCCGGATCCCTCTGCCTTTGGTTCTCGCCCCTGGGTCAGCTTGCAGTGCGCTGAACGACGATGTCGCCATGCCGGGTGCGGGCGCGGACAGTGAGCTTGTCGTCGAAGGGGCCAAGGCTCTCCCGCGACGGAACGGAGTTGCGCACCGATCCCCGCTCGCTGTTGGCGTCCACCTGGGCAGCAGTGCCCTCGCTGATGCCGATCTCGATGTTCTCCGAGCGGTTCAGCAGCTCCGCCTGGCCGCGTGTCAGCCGGCCGATACGGATGGCCCCGTCGCCTGTTTTGGCGGTGACGCTACCGTCGGCGCGCTCGATGTCGAAGCCGCCGCGGCCACTGCTGAGATCGAGGTCGGCGCAGGCGTGCCCGATCCAGATCTGGCCGGCCGAGCTCGAGAGCCTCAGATTTCCCTTGACCTCGCCAATCCGCATTGCGAACGCCCCGCCGTCAATGCTGGCGCGCCCGGCGAGGTGCCCGACCGCGGCCTCACCAGCCGCGATATTTGCCTGCAGCGCGTCGATGCGATCGAGCTGGACCCGGCCCGATGCCATGTGCAGCTCGCACTCGCTCAGCGCGCCCGCAGCGTGAACCCACGAGTGCGCCAGGTACGCGACCAGGCTTGACCCGGCGGGCAGGTCGATCGCGATGGCGACAGAACCGTTCTTGTCCCCGGGGACGGTCGTTTTCACCGATAGCTGACCGCCAGCGAAATCGACCCTGGTTTTGCTGGCCACCTTGACGTCCGACGGACTCGCTTCGTTGACGGCTTCGACCAGTACCACGGTGTCGGTCCGGTCGCTCGCGGTGATCCGCACCCGAGCACCGGCGACCTGCACGGTGGCGGCGACGGGCCCTGGCGTGCCGAATGTAGGCATGACAACTCTCCCTTTGTCTCCTGCTTGATCTGCTGGCGGGTGGCTGCGCTGACCCCGAGATCACGCGCGCCGGCTGAATGTCGCCAGCGCCCAGAGGTATCCGACGACGGCGGCACCGACGCACCAGGCGAGGGCGGCGACCGCGTGGCCAGCCGTTGGCTGACCCGTGAGCAGCCCCCGCAGGGTTTCGATGATCGGAGTGAAGGGCTGATATTCCGCGAACTGCCTGAACCCGGCCTTCATCGTGTCAGCGGGTACGATCGCGCTGCTCAGGAACGGCAGCAAGATCAGCGGCACGACGCCCATGGCCGCCGACTCCGGCGTCTTCGCAGCCAATCCAAAGGCGACCGCGAGCCAGATGGTCGCGATACACGCCACCACGATGAAGCCGGCTGCGGCGAGCCAGTCGAGGAAACTCGCGGACGTGCGGAATCCCAGCGCGAAAGCCACCCCGATGATGGCCGCGATGGCGATCAGGCTCCGCAGCATGCTGGCGACCACCTGAGCGTTCAGCACGGCACCACGGGAGATGTCCATGACCTTAAACCGGTTGATGATGCCCTTCGTCATGTCCGAGTTCACCGCTGTCGCGGTCGCACTCAGCCCGTAAGTGATTGCCAGCACGATCATGCCCGGCGTCACGTAATCGACGTAGTCGACGCCGACGTTGAAGGCGCCGCCGATTACGCATACGAACATCACCATGATCAGGATCGGCAACAAGACGGCGTTGAACACGGTGAGCGGGTCCCGGAGGGTGTGCTTGAAGTTGCGACGCAGCATGATCGTCGAATCGGTCCTCATCGTGCGTTCTCCTCTGTGCTTGCGCGGCCGGTGAGGGCGAGGAAGACGTCGTCGAGGTCCGGGGTGTGCACGGAGAACTCTTCGACGTCGATCGAGTGCTCATCGAGTCTGTTCAGCAGAGCCCGCAGAGATTTCGCGCCACCATCACTGCGAACCCGCAGTGTCACGGCCTCGTCGTCTCGCGTGGAGCCGGTCAAGACCCGCGCGGCCGCGTCCAGTTCGGCGACGTCGGCAAACCGGAGCCGGACATGGCTGCCGGAAACCTGACGCTTGAGCTCGTCGGGAGTGCCCTGCGCGACCAGGCGACCTTGGTCGAGGACCGCGATCCGGTCGGCGAGCTGATCGGCTTCCTCGAGGTACTGGGTGGTGAGGAAGACGGTGACACCGTCGGCCACCAGCTCGCGGATGATGTCCCACATCGTGCGGCGGCTGCGCGGGTCCAGTCCCGTCGTCGGCTCGTCCAGGAAGATGATCTGGGGGGTGCCGACCAGTGTCATCGCCAGATCCAGCTTCCGGCGCATCCCCCCGGAGTAGGTCGTCGCCAGCTTCTGCGCCGACCCGGCCAAGTCGAACCGCTCCAGCAGGTCCATGACGAGTCGTCTGGCCTCGGCGGAACGCAGGTGCTTGAGGTCCGCCATCAGCTGCAGGTTCTCCTGTCCCGTCAGCAGCTCGTCCACGGCGGCGAACTGACCGGTGACCCCGATTGCCGCGCGCACGGCCTTGGGCTCGGTCGCGACATCGTGCCCGGCAACGCGGACCGTCCCGGCGTCAGCCTTCATCAGCGTGGTGAGCACGTTCACCGCCGTTGTCTTGCCCGCCCCGTTCGGGCCGAGCAGAGAGAAGACCGTGCCCGCCCGAACATCGAGATCGATGCCATCGAGGACGGTCTTGTCTTTGAATGACTTCCGCAGCCCTGAAACTGCGATCGCTGAATTGCTCATGCGACCACCATCGGGGCCCGCTCTGTCACCCGCCTGACACGCCCCTGACACGATCACTGACATGCCGGGTGGCGCATGGCGGGGGTGGCTGGCTGGGGAGAGTTATTGTCGCCCCCGCGACAATAACCTTCCCCGGCCACGCGGGCGTGCGACTGTTTATCCCCGTTTGTCCGGTTGAGCCGGGCCGATAGTGGCCCAGGGCGGGGTTACAGGCGCGCGAGCTCGTCGGCCAGGTCGTCCAGGCCCAGTGAGCCGAGCGAGAGCGCCGCCATGTGCCAGGACTTCAGGTCGAAGCTGTCGCCGCGCGCGGCTCGGGCCGCCTCCCGGCCCGCCAGCCACGCGCGCTCGCCGAGCTTGTAGCTAATGGCCTGGGCCGGCAGGCCGAGATACCGCATGACCTCGCTCCGGCTGTACTCCCGGTCCCGGCCGAGCTGGGCAACGAAGAACTCCAGCGCCAGCTCCGGCGTCCATACCTGGCCGGCGAACATCGGCGAGTCGGCGGGCACCGTGAGCCGCAGGTGCATGCCGATATCGACGATGACCCGGATCGCGCGCGTCAGCTGCGCCTCAAGGTAACCGAGCCGCGCGCCCGGCGCCTCGAGGTAGCCAAGCTCGTCCATCAGCCGCTCGGCGTACAGCGCCCAGCCTTCGGAGCAGGCGCTCACATCGCCGATGCTGGTCTGATAGGTCGACAGCCGTTTGGCCAGATAGCACCACTGGGCCAGCTGCAGGTGATGGCCGGGCACGCCCTCGTGATACCAGGTGCTGTACAAGTGCCACATCGGGAACCTCGTCTGGCCCAGCGTCGGCAGCCAGGTTTGGCCCGGCCGGGAGAAGTCCTCCGACGGGCCGCTGTAGTACGGCGCCGCTGCGCTGCCCGCGGGCGCGATCTTGGCCTCGACGACCTTGACCGGATCGGCCAGGTCGAAATGCGTCCCGTCGAGATCGGCCATCACTTCGTCCATCAGCCCCTGCAGCCGGGACCGGATCTCGTCAACGCCCTGGATCACCTCGCCGTGTTCCTCGACGTGCGCGATCGCCTGAAGCACGGTCGAGCCGGGCAGGATCCGGTCAGCCTCGGCGACCATTTGCGCGCGGATCTCGTGGAACTGCGCCCAGCCCCATTCATAGGTCTGCGTCAGGTCGATCCGGGCGCCGTTCCAGCGCCGGACCGCGAGGTGGTAGCGCTCCGCGCCGACGCCATCAGGGGTGCCCTCCGCTCCGGCCAGGTAGTCAGACCGCAGCCAGTCGCGCAGGCCGGCGATCGCGGCGTCGGCGGCTGGGCACACCCGGTCAAGCTGGGCCCGCAGCGCCGGCGCCCCGGCCACCCCGGCCGCGAAGCCCGCGAACCACCCGGTCCCGTTTGTCTGCCAGCCCGCGAGCTGATCGGCCAGCGAGCTGATGAGCGTCGCAGACTCGTACTTGCCATGCTCCGCGCTCACGATGAGTGCGGCGCGGTAACCGTCCACCGCATCGGGGACGCGCCCGATCCGGGCCGCGATCACGGCCCAGTCGTCGTCGGTGGCAGCGGGCATGAGCAGGAGCGCGTCGCGTATCTGGTGCGGCGGCGCGAGCAGATTGGAGACCGTCCGCAGATTCTCGCCGGCCTCGCTGACCGCCAGCTCGGTCTCCAGCCGCTCCCGGAGCAGCCGCGCGCACCGGCGCTCGTCGGCGTTGGCCAGTCCGCCCGCAGCGCCGGCCTCTTGCTCAGCCCCGGCCAGCGAAGCCAGGGTGGAGCGCAGGAGGTCGTCAAGTGCCTCCTGGCCGGCGGGCGAGAAATCACGCAGCCGGTCTTGCCCGACCGGCAGCCCGAGATAGGTAGCCACGAGCGGATCAAGCTCGGCGAGCGCATGCACGAACGCGTCCGCCAGGTCGCGGATTCGCCGGTCGGGATGCTCCGTTACGTCGGCCATATCCAGCATTCTGCCCGACCCGTGCGCTGCGGGCGCGCGGCCCTGACGTTAAGGTCATCCGGTGACTAATCGCTGCGTTCTGGTAACGGGGTCGTCTCGTGGCATAGGCCGTGCCATCGCGGAGGCTTTCGCCGCGGCCGGTGACAGGGTCGCCATCCATCACCGGGCCTCCCCGGCGCTCGCCGCGGATCTGCTGGCGAGCCTGCCGGGCACCGGGCACATCATCGTCCAGGCGGACCTGGCCGACCCGGACGCGGTCAAGTCCATGGTGGACACGGCCGCCGGCCAGCTCGGCGGTCTTGACGTCCTGGTCAACAACGCGGCCAATTTCGCCGCCCATCCGATCACCGAGGTGTCCTACGAGCAGTGGCAGGCCGCCTGGCAGACCACGATCGGCGTCAACCTGATCGGGTCGGCTAATGTCACCTGGTGCGCTGTCCGGCACATGATCCCTCGCGGCGGCGGCCAGATCGTGAATGTGTCCTCGCGCGGCGCGTTCCGCGGTGAGCCGAACCAGCCCGCCTACGGCGCCAGCAAGGCCGGCCTCAACGCCTTCGGCCAGTCGATGGCGCTGGCACTGGCGCCGTACAACATCACGGTCGCCGCGGTCGCGCCGGGATTTGTCGAGACCGACATGGCGGCCGCCCATCTGCAGGGCACCCGCGGCGAGACGATCAGGGCGCAGAGCCCGTTCGGGCGGGTCGCCAGGCCCGATGAGGTCGCCAGCGCCGTGCTGTTCCTCGCATCGCCGGAGGCGCAGTGGGCCAGTGGCGCGATCCTCGACCTGAACGGCGCCTCGTACCTGCGGACCTGAGCAAGGCGGTGGTCTTACAGTCTGTAGCCATGAAGACCACGATGATCGCCATCAGTACTGGCGGCCAGGAGACCGTGCACGACATCACGCGGGTTTGCGAGCAGTTCGCGCGCGAGGCGGCGGCGGGCGGTGATGGGTTGCTGCACGTGTTCGTTCCGCACGCGACCGCGGGACTGGCGTTGATCGAACTGGGCGCAGGCAGTGACCACGACCTGCTGTCGGTGCTGGCCGAACTGCTGCCGGCCACGGATACGTGGCGGCACGCACACGGCGCGCGCGGCCATGGCCGATCGCACGTGCTGCCCGCCTTCATCCCGCCTTATGCCACGCTCCCGGTCGTCAACGGCCGGCTGGCGCTCGGCACCTGGCAGTCGGTCACCGTGGTCGACCTGAACGTCGACAACCCGGACCGGCAGGTACGGCTGTCGTTTGTCAGCTAGGGAGGATCCGCAGATGGCACCGATTAACGTCGGCCCCGGACTGTTTACCCATAGATCGTAATTCGGTAATTTTGCCGCTGTAGTCTCCATTTTCTTGACGGCATCACTGAGGAGGCAACCGCCGTGCATGACGATCATGGCAATGGCGCGGATGGCAAATCAGGGCTGAGCCGGCGGGGAATGCTGCAGGCCGGCCTCATCGGGGCGGCTGGCGTCGGCATAGGCGGCTGGGCCTCCGCCGCGACCGCCTCGGCCAGCGTCGGCAGGCACGGGCCCGACCGGTGGCGCCACCGCCACCTCCGCAAGCCAGGATCACTGCCGTACCCCGGCCTGCCTAAGGGCACCGACACGATCCCGCAGATCAAGCACATCGTCATCCTGATGATGGAGAACCATTCCTACGACAACCGGTTCGGCATGCTCCGCCGCTGTGACGCCGATGGGCTCAGGCTCGGCCCCGACGGGCTGCCGCTGAACACGAACCCATACGCCAATGGCGACCTCCAGCACGCGTTCCACATGCCGACGACGTGCCAGAACAACAAGCCGACCCAGGAGTGGACGCAGAGCCACATCCAGTTCGACGACGGCCGCAACAACGGGTTCGTGATCTCGAACAGCGGCCCGGTGGCCATGGGCTACTGGGATCGCGCCGACCAGCCGTTCTACTACTCCATGGCCGACATCTTCCCGATCGGCGACCGGTATTTCTGCTGCGTCCTCGGCCAGACCTATCCGAACCGGCGCTACCTGATCTCGGCTACTTCGCTCGGCATGATCGACGACACAGAGCCGGCGCTCAGCGACTACCCGCCGAACGGCACGATCTTCGATGCGGTCCAGGACGCCGGGCTCACCTGGAAGGACTACTACACGCCGACAGCGGATACGCCCTATCCGACCATCGCGCTGTACCCGAAGCTGTACCTCGAGAACGTCGGCAAAAGGGCGGTGCACATCGCCGAATTCTTCACCGACGCGGCGGCGGGCACGCTGCCGGATGTCAGCCTCGTCGAACCGAACTACGACACGCAGTCCGAGGAGGACCCGCAGAACATCGTCGTCGGCGAGCAGTTCGCCGCGAAGGTGATGAACGCGGTGATGTCCGGGCCGGGATGGCCGGGCACGGTGCTGATCTGGAACTACGACGAGCACGGCGGCTACTACGACCACGTGCCGCCGCCGCCCGCGCTCGCGCCGGACGACATTCCGCCGGACGTCAAGGAGATCAGCAGCACCACGAAGCCGTACAACGGGTTCCGCCAGTACGGCTTCCGGGTGCCGATGGCGGTCATCTCGCCGTTCGCGCGCCCCCGGTATGTCTCCCACCGGGTGATGGACCACACGAGCATCTGCGCGCTGATCGAGGCCAAGTGGAACCTGCCCGCGATGACCTACAGGGATGCGAACGCGTGGCCGATGCTGGACATGCTGGACCTGCGCAGGCCGCACTTCCTGACCCCGCCGCAACTGGCCAAGCCGCTGCTGGACACCGATCCGAGCGCGCTGGCGTGCAACGTCACCGGGCCTGGCACCATACCTCCGCCGGGATCGGTGACGCCGCCGCCATCCTGACCGGGCCGGCTACCAGGCGTAGGCCTCCGGGGCCGCGCCGCCGGGTCCGGGGAAGATCTCATCGAGCCGGGCCAGCGCCTTCTCGTCGAGTGTGACCGTCGCGGCGTGCACCGCATGCTCGAACTGGTCAAGCGTGCGCGGCCCGGCGATCGGCGCCGTCACCGCCGGCTGGTGCAGCAGCCACGCCAGCGCCACTTCGGCGGGCGGCACACCAGACTCGGAGCAGAAGGCTTCGTAGGCGGCAATCTGCTCGCGCCTGTCCCCGAGCATCTCGACGGCGCGCCCGCCGCCGCTGCGCCCGGCATCCGACGATGCGCCCGTGGTTGGAGCGCCCGTGGTTGGAGCGCCCGTGGTTGAAGCGCCCGTGGTTGGAGCGCCCGTGGTTGGAGCGCCCGTGGTTGAAGCGACCGCCTGCCTGGCCAGGATGCCCCCGAGGAGGCCGCCGTGCAGGGGGCTCCAAGGCAGCACGCCCAGCCCGTAGCCCTGACAGGCCGGCAGGACCTCCAGTTCGACCGTCCGCTCGGCCAGGTTGTACAGCGACTGCTCGCTCACCAGCCCGAACGCGCCGTGGCGGCGGGCCGCCTCCTGCGCCTGGGCGATGTGCCAGCCCGCGAAGTTGGACGAGCCGAAGTAGATGACCTTGCCCTGCGTCCGCAGGACGGTGAACGCCTCCCAGATCTCCTCCCACGACGTCTGCCGGTCGACGTGATGCATCTGGTACAGGTCGATGTGATCGGTCTGCAGCCGCCGCAGCGACGCCTCGCATGCCTGCCTGATGTTCACCGCCGACAGGAAGCGATCGTTCGGCCAGTCGCCCTTCCCGCCGTACAGCTTCGTCGCTAGCACCACCCTGTCGCGGCGGCCGGGCGCGGCGGCGAACCAGTCGCCAATGATCGACTCGGTCACGCCCTCGGCGCGCGGCCGTCCGTAGGTGTTCGCCGTGTCGAAGAAGTTCACGCCGTGCTCGAGCGCGTGATCCATGATCGTGTGCGCGTCGCCCGGCTCGGCGTAAGAGCCGAAGTTCATCGTGCCCAGGCAGATCCGGCTGACAGATACGCCGCTACGTCCGAGGTGGGTGTAG
>JASIBJ010000139.1 GCA_030045215.1 Streptosporangiaceae bacterium
GAGGCTCGGCCGCTCGAGGGCGCCCGCCCGCCCGCGAGTTCGCCGTCGGCCGCGCCCGAGGTCGTCTTGCCCCGCCCGCCGACCGACAAGGAAAAGTACTCCTACGTCCGGCGGCACGCATGGGTCCTGACGGTCTGCACCCTCCTGACGTTCCCGCCGCTGGTGTACAGCCAGATCAGAATGTTCGAGGACTCGCACTGGTTCCTGTTCTACGCGCCGTTCATGGTGTTCGGGACCCTGTGCTTCCTGCTCTCGCTCGTCGTCGACGGCATGAGCCGGAGCTTCGATCTGGCCGCACACAAGAAGCTCGTCTCCGACTGGCATCCGCTGTGGTATCCGGCGGTCGACGTATTCATGCCGACGTGCGGTGAGCCGATGGAGATCCTGCGCAATTCCTGGACTCACGTCGACGCGCTGAGGACTGCCTACCGGGGCGCCCTGACGCCATACGTTCTGGACGACGCGGCCCGGCCCGAGGTCAGGGCCATGGCGCGGGAGTTTGGCTTTGCCTACGCATCCCGGCCGAACCGGGGCTGGTATCTGAAGTCAGGCAATCTCAGGTACGGCTACCGGATCTCGTCAGGCGAGTACATCCTGCTCCTGGACGCCGACTTCGCTCCGCGCGCGGACCTGCTCAACGAGACGCTGCCGTACATGGACCGCTACCCGGACGCCGGCATCGTCCAGACCCCGCAGTTCTTCCACGTCGAGGACGAGCAGACCTGGATCGAGCGCGGCGCCGGGTCGATCCAGGAACTGTTCTACCGGTCGATCCAGACGGCCAGGGCGAACAAGGGTGGCGCAATCTGCGTCGGTAGCTGCGCAATCTACCGCCGCACGGCGCTCAAGCAGAATGACGGCATGGCCCTGGCGCACCACTCCGAGGACCTGCACACGGGCTTCGATCTCTACCTGCGTGGCTGGCGCCTGGTCTACATCCCGATCGCACTGTCCACGGGCAACTGTCCGGACAGCCTCCTGGCCTTCGTCAACCAGCAGTACCGCTGGTGCTCGGGCACGATGAGCCTGCTCGGCGACTCGAAATTCTGGCGGCGGAAGGTCCCGCTCTATACCCGCCTGTGCTACCTGTCTGGCTGCGTGGGATACATCTACACGGCTGTCTTCACCTTCGTCGCGCCGCTCTTGGCGCTCGGCATTCTCATCCTCGGGCCGAACTACCTGCTCCTCAAGAACATGATCTTCATAGCGCCCGTCTTGTTCTACGCCGGAGTGATCTACCCGATGTGGCACCGCTCGCCATACCGCCTTGAGGCCTGGTCAGTGCGGGTGCTCTCCGGCTGGGCCCACGCGTTCGCGTTCTGGGACCAGGCGCGCGGCCGGCTGCGGGGCTGGCAGCCGTCCGGCTCGGGCGCGAAGCGACAGGACGGGCGGCGGCGGCTGTGGGTCGGCCTCATCGGCTGGAGCTTCGGCACGTCGGCGTTCTGGGCGACGCTCGCCCTCTGGCGCATGATGACCATGGACGCGTACAACTTCTACCTGATCTTCGTGCTCGGCGTCTTCCAGGTCATCGTCGTTGGCCGCATCCTCATCCAGCCCAGGGCCGCCGAGAAGCTATGACCGGCAGGCTTGCTACCACGGCGCTGACTGCACTGACGCTCGGCGCGCTGCTGAGCGGGTGCGGCCTGAACGCGCCTGGATCGACCGGGGCCGCCCCTACCGTCGCTGCTCAGCCCGCGCCGACCCAGGTTCCCGCGGCGGCCAAGCGCTACAACTTCCAGGCGCTCGTCGATCCCGCGGGACGGAAATTCATCGGAATCGAGGCGGACGCCGAGCCCAATTCGCTCATACCTCTGATTGACATCGCCGCGAGCATCGGCCGCAAGCCCAACCTGGCCGGCCAGTACGTGGCATGGGGCGCGCCGTTCGACGCCGCTGCCGCGGTCAACGCGTGGAGCTACGGTGCCCTGTACTACATAGCCTGGGAGCCGTTCAGCATGTCGGTGCAGCAGATCGCCGCCGGCGCTAGTGACGGGTACATCACCAGGTTCGCGAGGGCCATCCGGGCGCTCGGACTGCCCGTCGCGATCAGCTTCGGCCACGAGATGAACGGCAACTGGTATCCCTGGGGGACCGAGCAGACTCCTGCGGCCACGTTCGTCGCCGCCTGGCGCCATATTCACGATCTCTTCGCCGCGGCCGGCGCGGACGACGTGATCTGGGTGTGGAATCCGAACGTCATCAATCCGGTGCCGCAGGTAGAGCTCAGGCCCTACTGGCCCGGCGCGGCCGACGTAACCTGGGTCGGGCTCACCGGCTACTTTGCGCTGACCGGGCCGCACACGTTCGCCGGGGTCTTCGACCCGACAATGCGCGAGATCCGGCGCTTCACCAATAAGCCCTTCATCATCGCCGAGACGTCGGTCGAGACGGGACCGGCCGAGGGCCCCAGCACCCTGAGCCTGGTCGAGGGCGTGGCCAGCCACAGCGATGTCCTCGGCTTCATCTGGTTTGACTTCGACAAGGGCGGCATCGACTGGCGGATCGAGTCAAGGCCGCAGGTCCGGGCCGACCTCGCCGCTGCCCTCGCGAAGCTGCCGCTGGCCAGCGTCGGTCAATGAGCAGCCAGCGGCACCGGTCGACCGCCACGCGCAGATCGCCCCGATCAGCCCGGCACTCGCTCGCCGACGACGTCCGGCCCGGTCAGTCACCCGATGCCGAGACGATGCTGTTCGCGACGCCGAAGCTCGAGTCGGATCCGCTGGCGCAGGCGAGCGTCTCCAGCCTCCTGGAGTCGATCGATGAGGCCGGCGAGACCGAGACCACCAAGGTCCTCGAAGCAATCCCCGGGATACCCGCAGCCGAGGAACCGCCGCCGTCCTCCGGCCGGCGCACGTGGGTCAGCCGGGCCGTCGTGCTGTGCGTGCTGATCCTGCAAGCGCTGCTGTCGCTGCGGATGCACAACACCGCCTTCGAGGACGAGGCTCTCTACATTTACGTCGGACACCTGGAAATCTCTCACTGGCTGCATGGCACGGCGCTGCAGGGCAACTACGCCTCGTACTTCTCCGGCGCTCCGGTGCTGTATCCACCGCTGGCCGCGCTGGCCGACAGCATCGGCGGGCTGAATGCCGCCAGGGCGGTCAGCCTGGCCGAGATGCTGGGAACCACCGCGCTGCTGTACTCGCTGAGCCGCCGGCTCTTCAATGAGCGCGTTGGCCTCTGTGCGGCCGTCATCTTCGCCGTCACCGAGCCGACCCTCTTCCTTGGCAACCTGGCCACCTATGACGCGTCGGCCCTGCTCTTGCTGGCGGCGGCGACCTGGATCGTGATCAGGACCGCCACTTTCAGGTGGCCCGTGTACCTGCTCGCGGCATTGCCGGCGTCGCTGGCGGTCGCGACAAAGTATGCCTCGCTGCTGTTCGTGCCCAGCATCGTCGTGATCGCAGGGCTGGCGGCCTGGCCGTCCCGTGGCCGTAAGGCGCTCATCTCGCCCGTCGCACTCGGCGCAACTATCGCCGCGATGCTGGCCTCCGCCTTTTACCTGTCAGGCCCCAACTACCGGCACGGCATCAGCTTCACCACGCTGGAGAGATTCGAGGGAACGTCGTCCACGGGCAGCCTGCTGTGGGACAGCTTGCAGTGGGCGGGCCTGCCGTTCGTGCTCGCGGTCATCGGCGCGATCGGCTACGCGATCCGGCCTTATACCGAGCCGGGCGAGCAGATCGCTCCCGGCGGAAGCCGCCTGCGCCGGGCCTGCCTCGGGATCGTGATGGCGGGCAGCGTCCTGCTGGCGCCCGCGGAGCAGATCCGCATCCATACCGTCGTCTCGCTGTGGAAGCACATCGGCTTCGGCTTGTTCCTGGCCGCGCCGATCGCGGGAGTGGGCCTGGCGAGGGTCGTCGGTGATCACTTCCGGCGCGCGCAGGTCGGCATCGCGGTGTGGGGCGCGACCATGGCGCTCGGCATGACCCAGGCAAACAACCTGTTCAACTCGTGGCCTAACTCGGCGATCTTCGTTGACGACTTCGCCCACTACCTCCAGCCGGGCGCCCATTACCTGGTGGAGGTCGACGAGGTCCCCATCTACTACCTGCGTCACGACGCGGACGCCCAGCCCGACCAGTTCACTTCGACGTACTACATCGGGTTCCTGAACCAGCAGGGAAAGTTCCTGACCGGGAACGCGGGCTATGTCGCGGCGATCAGGGCGGGATATTTCCAGGTCGTTGCCTACAACTTCCAGACGACGCCAGGCGTCGACAAGGTCCTCGCAAGCACGCTGACCACCGACCCGCTCTACCGGCTGGCGGACGCCATTCCGAACGGTAACGATACCGTCACGCAGTACATCTGGGTCAGGGTCTGACCGGCCGGCCGCGACCGGCGGGCCGGTCCGCCGCCCCGGTCAGTTATCGGTGATCATCGCGGCAGCGACGGTGGCGCTGGTCGCCTCGTCGATGAGGATCAGGCCGCCGGTCAGCCGGTTGCGGGCGTAGGAGTCGCAGAACACGGGCTGGGTGACCCGCAGCGTCACCCGGCCGATCTCGTTCAGCCTGAGTTCGGTCGCGGTCTCGTCCCGGTGCAGCGTGTTGACATCGAGCCGGTAGTGCAGGTCCCGAACGATGGCCTTCACCGTCCTGGTCGTGTGCTTCACCATGAGGCGGTTGCCAGGCACCAGCGACCGGGCATCGGTCATCCAGCACACCATCGCCTCGATGTCCTGGGTTGAGGCCGGCTGGTTGTGCGGCCGGCAGAACATGTCACCACGGGACACGTCCAAGTCGTCGGCGAGCAGAAGGGTAACCGACATCGGGGGGAAAGCCTCTGGCACCGGCCCTCTGGCCGTATCGATCCGCTTGATCGTCGTGGTCAGGCCGGACGGCAGGTGCATGATCTCGTCGCCCGGCTTGAGGACGCCGCCGGCCACCTGGCCGGCGTAGCCGCGGTAGTCGTGCAGTTGCGGGTCGGTGGCCTGATGCGGGCGGATGACGTACTGGACAGGGAACCTCACGTCGATGAGGTTGCGGTCCGAGGCGATGTGCAGGTGCTCAAGGTGATGCAGCAGCGACGGTCCGTCGTACCACGGCATGTTGGCCGACCGCTGGACCACGTTGTCGCCGTGCAGGGCCGAGATCGGGATGAAGGTCAGGTCGCCGATCTCCAGCTTGGCCGCGAACGAGGTGAACTCCTCGGCAATCTCGTCGAAGACCTCCTGGCCGTAGTCGACGAGGTCCATCTTGTTCACCGCCAGGACCAGGTGCGGAACCCGGAGCAAGGTAGTCAGGAACGCATGCCTGCGGCTCTGCTCGGTCAGCCCGTTCCTGGCGTCCACGAGCACAATGGCCAGGTCAGCGGTGGAGGCGCCGGTGACCATGTTGCGGGTGTACTGGATGTGCCCCGGGGTGTCGGCGATGATGAACTTGCGCCGCGGAGTGGCGAAATAGCGATAGGCGACATCGATCGTGATGCCCTGCTCGCGCTCGGCCCGCAGACCGTCGGTCAGCAGCGCGAGGTTCGTGTAGTCCTCGCCGCGTTCCTTGCTGGTCCGTTCCACCGCGGCCAGCTGATCTTCGAAGATCGCCTTGGAATCGAAGAGCAGCCGCCCGATCAGGGTGCTCTTGCCGTCATCGACCGAGCCGGCCGTGGCGAGCCGCAGGATGTCCGTGTGCCGGCCGATCTCCGCCGGGTTAGCCGCGTCCGGGTGCGTGCCCGTCATCAGAAGTAACCCTCCCGCTTGCGGTCTTCCATCGCCGATTCGCTGGCCCGGTCGTCGGCTCGGGTCTGGCCGCGCTCGGTGATCCTGGTCACCGAGATCTCGGAGATCACGGCCTCGACCGTTATCGCCGTCGACTGCACTGCGCCGGTGCAGGTCATGTCGCCCACGGTCCGGTACCGGACGCGCGCTTCGAACAGGGGCTCATCTTCGCCCCTGACCACGAACTCGTTGTCGGCGAGCAGGATCCCGTCGCGCTCAAAGACCGTGCGGGCGTGCGCGAAGTAGATCGACGGGATCTCCAGCTGCTCTCTGGCGATGTAATGCCAGATGTCCAGCTCGGTCCAGTTCGACAGCGGGAACACCCTGATGTGCTCGCCACGACGGATGCGGGTGTTATAGACGTTCCACAGCTCGGGGCGCTGGTTCTTCGGATCCCACTGGCCAAACTCGTCACGGAAGGAGAAGACGCGTTCCTTAGCCCTGGCCCGTTCCTCGTCCCTGCGGGCCCCGCCAAAGGCTGCGTCAAACCGGTTATCGGCGATCGCGTCGAGCAGCGTGGTCGTCTGCAGCCGGTTGCGGCTGGCGAACCGGCCGGTCTCCTCGACGACCCGTCCGGCGTCAATCGACTCCTGGACCGATGCCACAACCAGTCTGGCCCCGAGCTCGGAAACCCGGAGGTCGCGGAATTCCAGTACCTCGGGAAAGTTGTGGCCGGTGTCGACGTGCATGATCGGGAAGGGGAAGCGGGCCGGCCAGAACGCGCGCTCGGCCAGCGCAAGCATGACGATGGAGTCCTTGCCGCCCGAGAACAGCAGGACGGGCCGCTCGAATTCGGCCGCCACCTCACGGAAGATGTGGATCGACTCGGCCTCGAGCACGTCAAGCTGAGACATCAGGTAGTCGGTGCGGCTCGGCGCCATTAGCAATGCTCCGGTTCGGTGGGCAGGCGGTGATGGAGGGGAACGGGCTCGGGCCCGCGCTGGCCTGGTCCGTCGGCTGACTGTGCCCGGCCGATCGCGCTGAGCAACCGGTCCGCCAGCTCGAGCGGGCAAATGAGGATATCAGGCACCGACGGGTCCGCCTGGTTGTACCGGAGCGCGGAACCGTCAATCCGCGAAGCGTGCAGGCCGGCGGCCCGGGCCACGGCTACAGGGGCGGCCGAGTCCCACTCGTACTGCCCACCGCTGTGTACGTAGGCATCGGCCTCACCCATGATCACGGCGGCTGCCTTGGCCCCGGCCGAGCCCATGCCAACGAGCTCAGCGCCCAGATCCTCGGCCATGGCCTCGATGAACGCGGGCGGCCGGGACCGGCTGACCAGCAGCCGAAGCGGCCTCCCCGAGCCGGCCGACGGGGCCCGCGGGACCGGCGCCTGTGACGTCGCGGCCGTACTCAGCACTCTGCCCTGCGCCGGGAGCGCCACCGCGCCCGCCGCGAGATCTCCGTCAGCCCACAGCGCCACGTGGACGGCCCAGTCGCTACGGTCCAGCTCGCCGAACTCCCTGGTGCCGTCGAGCGGGTCCACGATCCAGACGCGCCGCGCCGAAAGCCGGGCCAGGTCATCGGAGCCTTCTTCGGACAGGACCGCGTCGCCGGGCCTGAGCCGGGCCAACTCGGCTACCAGGAACTCATGCGACTGCCTGTCTCCGGCGGCCCGCAGCGCGGCAGGATCGCCGTCGGCCGCACGCACGTCCAGGAGGAGCCGGCCAGCGGCCTCAGCCAGCTGGAAGCTGAGCTCTCCGTCGTTGCGCACCGTCAACTCTCACTCCACCCGTGGGTCAGCGCGGTACCGGCCGGCCCGCTGATACGGTGTCCGGCCAGCCTATGTCCTCCGCGCCAGTCGGCAGGAGGGCACTCCTGGAGAACAGGCACTCAGGAAGGCAGCGCTGTCATCCTCTTGACCTCGCCATACGTCCTATTAGCGGTTGGGCATCCGTGATCGAACGTCATCCGGCAGGATGCGACTCGGGGCGAGATCGGCAAGGGACTAGGTGCCTTGATCAGAACATCGGCGCATCCCGAACCTGGCCTGCGCAAAGCTGCGCGAGGCCGCTTGACGTTCCGCGCAAACCGGTCGAGATCTCCGCGTGTGCTGATCCTCGTGCAGAACTTGCCGGTGCCATTCGACCGGCGAGTCTGGCAGGAAGCCACGAGTCTTGCCTCCGTCGGCTACGAGGTGCATGTCATCTGCCCGCGCACCAGCCGCTACCCGCGGCGGCGCGAGGTTATCGACGGGATCCGGGTCTACCGGTACGCTCCAGGGCCCGAGGCTGACGCCAGCGTCGCCGCATACCTGCTCGAGTACTCGATCGCGGTCATCTCGCAGGCGCTGCTCGCCCTGAGCGTGCGCATGCGCCGGCGCATCGCGATCGTGCACATTTGCAATCCGCCTGACCTGCTGTTCCTGTGCGCCCTGCCGCTGCTGGCACTCGGCGCGCGACTCATCTATGACCACCACGATGCCTGCCCGGAGCTGATGGTGGCCAAGGGCAGGCAGCCAGGCAGCCGCCTCGTCCGGCTGATGACCAGCCTTGAGCGGCTCACCTACCGGTTCGCCACGGTCTCGATCGAGACCAATGGCAGCTTCCGGGCGATCGCCGTTGGCCGCGGCGGGATGCGGCCGGAGAACGTGTTCGTGGTCAGGTCGGCACCGGCAGCCGGGCGGTTCGCGAGCGCCGAGCCAGACGACCAGTGGCGCCGTGGTCGCAAGCACCTGGTCGGCTATGTCGGCATCATGGGCAGCCAGGACGGCCTCGACTACCTGCTGGACGCAGCCGCCGACATCGTCAGGCGCGGCCGGGACGACGTCCAGTTCGTGCTCGTGGGCGACGGCACCGAACTGGCGAGGCTGCGAGCCAGGGCCGCCGACCTGCGGCTCGGCAGCCAGGTCGAGTTCACCGGGCTGATCTCCTCCGACCGCCAGCTCGGGTCGATCCTGGCTACCGCCGACGTCTGCGTAAGCCCGGACGAAGCCAACGCGATGAACGACATCTCCACGATGAACAAGATCATGGAATACATGGCTCTCGGCAAGCCGGTGGTGCAGTTTGACCTCACCGAGGGCCGCGTCTCGGCCGGCGATGCCAGCCTGTACGCGGCCGCCAACGACGCTCAGGACCTGGCCGACTGCATCTTGCGGCTGGTCGATGACGAGGCGCTGCGCACCCGGATGGGCGAGCTCGGCCGGCAGCGGATGCGCACGGACCTGTGCTGGGAGGCTCAGGTACCCGAGCTACTCGCGGCTTACGACCGCGCTCTTGGCCGGCCGGCGGCAGGAAGTGCGGCGGACGGGGTGCACCACTGACCGACTCGTTGCCCCGAGCACGGTCACGGCGGCCGGCCGCCAGACAAACCAGAACGCCAGGCAGTAAGAAAGGCAGCGAGCGTGCACAGTCTGCGTAATCGCCTCGTGGACGGACCGGCCTCGTGCGGTGCCCGGCACCGCGCGCGACGCTGGGAGTGGCTGCGCGCGGCCTTTCCTCAGGTCGACCAGATGTCGGTCATAGATCTGGGCGGCACGGCGGACAGCTGGCTGCGGGCGCCGGTTCGGCCCGCGCAGGTGCGGGTCGTCAACATCGAGCCCGACCCTGGCGCATCCGGGCTGCCCGGATGGCTGCGGGTCGAGCAGGGCGACGCCTGCGACCTGCCCGGCAGCATCCTGTCCGGTGCCTACGACCTCGTCTTCTCGAACTCGGTGATCGAGCATGTCGGCGGCCACGCGCAGCGCGTCCGGTTCGCCGAGGCGGTGCACAAGCTCGCCGACCGGCACTGGATTCAGACGCCCTACCGCTACTTTCCGCTAGAGCCGCACTGGCTGTTTCCCGGATTTCAGTTCCTGCCGCTGTCGGTTCGCGCCCAGATCGCGCACCGCTGGCCGCTTGGGCACACCCCCGCGCCGAGTCCGCACCATGGCCTCTCCGATGCCATGGGCGTCGAGCTACTGAGCCGGGCCGAGATGGCTTACTACTTCCCGCATTCGGAGCTCAAGTCCGAGCGGATGCTGGGGCTGGTGAAGTCGCTGATCGCCGTCCGGCGCTAAACCCGGCGAGATAGTGACACACGTCCGCGCGTGTCACCTTGACCGATGCCCGGCAAAGCCCGGGTAGCGCCTTCTTTACGGTGATACCGTGAGCCCGATGATGCCCGAGGCCATAACTGCGAAGTTACGGCTATCAGACAAGGTCTGGTAAATGGCCAGCGGTTCGCTTTGGCAATTTTATAAGCGCGGTAAGCCCGGTCCGGCGAAGTTCACCGTGGCGATCATGGCGGCGTCAGCGCTGATCGCCGGTTGCGGTGCCATTGGCGGGGGAACCTCGTCCGCCAGCAGCCCCCGCCCCGTCGTCACCGCGGGCACCAGTGCCTCGCCAGGGACCTGCTGCGCCTCGCCGACCGGCTCACCGGCCAGCGGCGCACCGGCACGCCGTTCGTCGGCGACGCCCGGCAAGAATTCGGCCACGGCGTGGCCCACTCCCAGGCCCGGCAGGTCGACGACACCCAGCGGCCCGAGCCCGATCCCGTCGACCGCTCCCACAGGCCCGGCGGGCACCGGCGGCGCCTGCTCGGCTGCGCGTAACACGCCGGGCGGGCCAGACCCCTGGGGCGGCTGCTGGCCGGGTCCGAACAACACCGGCGTGCCAGCCGGCACCAGCCTGGCCAGTTTCGACAGTTCCTGCACGATCCGCCGCAGCGGCGTGGTTATCGCGGACGAGGCCATCAACTGCCAGCTCATCGTGCTCGGTCAGAACGTGACGATCAAGGACAGCACGATCAACGGCACCGTGCACACCGACGGGTCCGGCAGCGTGCTGATCGAGGACACGACCATCAACGGTGGTTCCAACCACTCGGAGTCCGTGGGCGGGGCCAATCTCACCGTGATCCAGGACAACATCTTCGGCGACCAGCATGAGGTGCACTGCTACTCGAACTGCACGGTCGAGAACTCCTGGCTGCACAACAACTACAACGGCCTGGCGCTCGGCTGGCACGAGAACGGCTTCTTCAACGACGGCGGGAGCAACTTCACGCTGATCCACAACAGCGTTTACTGCGTCGGCGGCTGCACCGGGGATATCACGTTCATCCCCGACGGCAATGTCTCCTACGCCACGGTGGACAAGAACCTGCTGGTCGCGACCATGTACGCAAGCTATTGCCTCTACCCGAGCAGCGACCCGGGGTACAAGCCGGGGATCATGAGCCACATGGTCGTGACGGACAACGTCTTCCAGCGCGGCCGCAATGGCAAGTGCGCCACCTACGGCCCGGTGTACGGCTGGGATCGGCCGAGCAAGATCCCCGACAGCGACGGGTACGGCAACGTCTGGTACGGCAACGTGTGGGATAACGGCCAGCCGCTGCAGCCCTAGTGGCCGCCGCTGCAACCGCTAGTAGCCGTCCTCTTCTCCGTCCTCGCCCAGGCCAAGGTCAGCGTCTTCTCCGTCCTCGTCCAGGCCACGCTCAGCGTCGCGGGCGCGACCCATCCTCGGCAGCGCTGACCTTCCCTCGGCCAGGCTGTGAACCGACCGCCTGATCCCGGACGACAGGAACGGGCTGGCGAACTCCTGCGTGCTCTCCGAGGCCTCAAGGCCGTTGGGCTCCTCGCGGAATCGGTACGAGCGGCGGGGCCTGGCCGGCGGGATATCGAGTTCCTCCTCGCGCTTGCGCGCGAACGCCTCCGCGATCGAGATCACGAGGAAGAGCAGGATGACGCCGACGCCCAGGACTTCGATGAGCGCGCGCAGCTTGGGGGTCACCTCCTGTTGCGCGCTGGTCGGTGGCAGCAGCGTGTAGAAGGTGATCATGTACGTCTGGGACACGGGAGGATTGGTGTTCAGCTGCATCTGCTGCAGGTCGGTGGTCGCGGCCGCCATGACCTTCTGTGCGGCGTAGACCGCCGATGCCGACGTCGTGCCCACCCCGGTGATGTCGAGGAACGCCGGGTTCCCTGGGTCGCTGCTCATGGCGACCTGATACTTCGGGCTGACGCCCTCGGCGGCCAGCGATACCTGAGCGGCATGCGAAGTGACCCGGTCCATGACCGCGTCCCCGACGTAGGTCAGGTCACCGTAGTCGAGATAGGGGTTGTTCGCGTCGATGTTCGCATACTTCTTCGGATCCGCCTGGATCTGCGCTGCGGTGGGGGCGGCGGGCGGGTTGAGCAGGGCCAGTTCCCCGTCGGCGTCGTAGGTCGGTGGCTTGATCTTGACCACGTAGATCAGGCCGGCCAGCACGAGCACCAGCACGGGGATCACCGCGATCTTGTGCCGCCAGATCGTCCTGGAGAGCGCGAGCAGGTCCATCAGTATCCTCCATCAGGCACGCCAGCCCCGTTAAGATCGGGCCCCCGCGAGACGGCGACCCCGTTGGCGTGCCAGGTAGTTTTCCGGTCATTTGTTATCGTGTCCCGCTCGCTCCTCACGGCCCTGGCATCTGCGTGGGCGATCAGCCAGGCCGCCCCGATCAGGCCGGCAATCAATGCCTGCGTGTTGACGAACAGCGGGAAGGAGAGCGAGTCGAAGGTTCCCGAGCACAGCACGGCCGCTAGCTCGGCGCCTCCGAGCGCCGCGCACAGGTCGCGCGTGCTCTCGGTCATTGCCAGCCGGCGCGCGGAGAACGCGGCGAAGGCCGGCCAGAGCAGGTAGAAGGCCAGCACGGCCACGCCGATCAGGCCTAGTTCAACCGCCGTCGTCAGGTACTGGTTATCGAGAATGTCGACCTGGGTCGTGAAGTAGTAGGTTCCGCCACCCTGACCGAACCACGGCGCCTGCCTGACCAGCGCCTCCACATAGGGGTAGTTGTTCAGGCGGTGCTGGATCGAGTTGTCGGAGGTTCCGGCAAAGAAGTACTGATCGAGCGTGCCGAGCAGGCCGTGTGAGCTGACGAAAATGAACCCGACTGCCACCGGGACACCAGCGAGCAAGGTCACCCGCGTTCGCGGTGTCATGCACACGAGCAGCGTGCCGATGCCCAGCGCCGCGGCCAGCACCGCCGACCGTGACACGGACGTCGGAATGCAGATCGCGATGAGGACCACCGGCAGCCAGCGGACCAGCAGCGACCGGTGCTTGTCGTACATGGCGAGGTAGATCGCGATCGGCAGGAGCATGCCCGCCACGACGCCCATCTCGATCGGGTCAATCCCCGTGCCGGCAACGCGCGCGACCCCGCCCCGGCTCTCGATGCCGTAGATCCCGGCGGCCGCGTTAATGGTGAACCCAGGCAGGTCGCGCAGGTACGGGGTGATGTCCCGGTTCAGCCACCACTGCATGCCCGCGACCAGGCCGCAGAACGCGTCTCCCCAGCACGCCGCGCGCAGCACGCGCCGGATGTCCTCGTAGGAGTGGATGCACTCGGAAGCCACCAGGATGATGCCGGAGACGCCGGCCATCTGCAGCAGCCATCGGTCTGCGCCGGTCAGCTGCGTCTGGTTGAGCAGTGCCCGGTTCATCAGCACGTAGGAGATCAGTGACACGATCCAGAACGCGCACAGCGCCGTTCGCACCGGCGAGTGGTACTGCAGCGGATGGTGCAGGCCGAGAAGTACGCTGCCGACGTACAGCAGCAGGATGACGTACGAGACGAGGGCGGCGACGTAGCCGGCGCCGCCGACGACGTGGATCACCGCGTTCGACGGGAAGACGAACAGCGTCAGGACCATGACCGACAGCAACGTCACCGCGGACGATCGCGGGCGCGACTTGGCCTCCCGCTCATCGGCCATCAGGGGGGCCAGCCGAGCGCCGGCCACCTGTGTAGCCGTCACGGCAGCGTCACCTCCGTGACGGCGAGCGGCGGTCCGGGCGGTTCACACCGATCGCTGCCAGATAACAGGGCGGCACTGTCCTCATATGACCTCCGGCTTGCGCCTACACCAGCAGGCACTCCACCGTTAGCAGGGGGCCCCTCAACTCGACGCCTGGCCTGGGTGATCGGTTCACAGCCGCGACCGACAAGCAGGATCTCATGGCCGGGGAGCGTGAGCAAGGAAGGGCCGGTGCTGGGACCACTGGAGCGCATCGCGCCTCGTGCGGTCACTGCCGTCACTGCCGGTGAGCCGCCACGAAGGCAGACAGAGAGCCGATGCTGTCAAAAACGTCGGCGGTAAAATCCTCCTCGTCCACCTCGAAGCCGAATCTGTCCTCAATCGCCGCGATCAGTTCGGCCACCGCCATCGAGTCCAGCTCGGGCATGCTGCCAAGCAGCGCTGTCGACTCGGTCAGGGACTCGAGGCGGTCCGTGATCCCGAGCACCTCGGCGATGAGCGACCTGACCTCGTCGAGCGTCGGGACAGTTGCTTCCATGCATGCTCCTTGACTATCGCGGTGTGATGGGCATCTAGCGGCTAGACGAGCACCTCCGGGGCAGGCGGATGGCTCAGGAACGCCTCCGGGCTGGCCGACCGGCCGTAGGCTCCGGCCTGGAAGATCACGACGAGGTCCCCGGCCTCCGCAGGGGGCAGCAGAACGCGGTCGGCGAGCAAGTCAAGCGGCGTGCACAGCTTTCCGACGACCGAGACAGTCTCGGTCGGTTCCACGTCCATCTTGTTGCCGACCGCGACCGGGTAATTACGCCGGACGACCTGCCCGAAGTTCCCTGATGCGGCGAGCTGGTGGTGCAGCCCGCCGTCGGTCACGAGGAACACCCGACCGCGCGAGCGCTTCCTGTCCACGATCCTGGTGACGTAGACGCCGCACTCACCGACGATGTACCGGCCCAGCTCGACCACGACCCTGACCCCGGGCAGTTCGGGCTCGATCCGCTCGGCAATCAGCTCGCCGAGCGCGGCCCCCACGACCTCCACGTCCAGCGGCACGTCCTTCTCGTAGTACGGGATGCCGAAGCCGCCGCCGAGGTTCAGGTAGCGGATCGGAGCGGTCGCGGAGCAGGCCAGCCTGATGACCAGGTCCACGGTCTCGCGCTGGGCCTGCGCGAGCACGTCGGCGTGCAGGTTCTGGGAGCCGGCAAACACGTGGAAGCCGAGCACGTCCACATCGGCCGCGGTGAGCCTCTTGAGCAGCTGCGGCACTTCCTCGGCGTCGACACCGAACTGCTGGGGCCCACCGCCCATCCGCATGCCCGAACCCTTGATCGCGAAGTCCGGGTTCACCCTGATCGCCACGCGCGGCCGGATCGCGAGTTCCTCCCCGATCGCCGCCAGCCTGTCCGCTTCCGTCGGCGACTCCAGCTCGACGGTGACGCCGGACGCCACCGCCTGCCGCAGCTCGGCCGGACTCTTGCCGGGGCCAGCGAAGCTGACCTGGGCCGGCGGCATCGTCGTGTTGAGCGCTACCCGGAGCTCAAGCGCCGACGCTACGTCGAAGGCGTCGACCAGACCGCTGAGATGATGTACGACGGCCGGCATCGGGTTGGCCTTGATCGCATAGCTCAACTCCACGCTCGCCGGCAGAGCGTTCCGCAGCCGGGCGACCCTGGCGGTCAGCAGCCGCCGGTCGTAGGCGAAGAACGGGGTCTCGCCGACGCGGTCGGCCAGCACCCCGAGCGGTACTCCGCCGACGCACAGGGCGCCGTGATCGGTGCCGAAGCTGGCAATCGTGCTGTGCCTGCCGCTTGCCTGGTGGCCGACCGCCAGGCTGTTGTCCCCCGCCGCGCGGCTGGTCGGCGTTCCGCCGCCGACCGGTAGCCGGCTGCCGACCTGCTCGCTGGTCGCCGTCAGGCCGTCAGCTTCACCAGTTGCCGTCATGCCGTCAGCTCCGCGCGCAGCCCGGCCCGGTCGAACTTGCCGTTCGGCGACCTGGGTATCTCGGCCCTGACCTCGATCCGTCTCGGCATCATGTACGCCGGCAGTACCTTCTTCATCGCCGCGAGCAGCGCTGCCGCCTCAACGAGGCCGCCGGCCGGCGGGCTGACAACCAGCAGGACGTGCTGGCCAAGGGTGGCATCGGGCAGCCCGAGCGCGACCGCGTCCCCGACCAGGCCGGTCTCGTAGGCCGCCTCCTCGACTTCCGTCGGGCTCACCCGGTAGCCGGACGTCTTGATCATCTCATCGTTGCGCCCGACGAAGTACAAGAAACCATCCTCGTCGCGGACCACCGCGTCGCCCGACCAGACCGCGACGTCGGCCGAGCACAGGCCCCGATCCGTGGCCGGGGCGGGCCGGAACCGCTCGGCCGTCCGCTCCGGATCGTTCCAGTACCCCATCGCGACGAGCGCGCCGCGATGCACGAGCTCACCTTCCTCGCCTGGATCACACACCGATCCATCCGGCCGGACGACCAGGATCTCCGCGTTCGGGATGGCCTTGCCGATCGAGTCCGGGCGCCGGTCGACCTCCGCCGGGTCCAGGTAGGTGGAACGGAACGCCTCGGTCAGCCCGTACATGAGGTAAGGCCGCGCGGCCGGGAAGATCCCCCGCAGCCGGTCCAGCGTAGCCTTCGGCATCCGCCCGCCCGTGTTCGCGAAGTACCTCAGGTGCGCCGTCGCCTCGGCGGGCCAGCGCTGCCCGGCAAGCTGGATCCATAGCGGCGGCACCCCGGTCAGCCCGGTCACCCGGTGGCGGGCGCAGAGCCTGACCGCATCGGCCGGCAGCAGGTAGTTGTGCAGGACCACGTGCGCACCGACCTCGAACCCCGTCGTCAGCTGGCTCAGCCCGGCGTCGAAGCTCAGCGGCAGGACCGACAGGATCACGTCGTCTGGCTGGTTGCCGAGATAGGAGGCGACGCTCGCCGCCCCGGCGATGAGGTTACGGTGACTGAGCACCACGCCCTTCGGCCTGCCGGTGCTGCCCGAGGTGTACAGGATCGCAGCCATGTCCACGTCGATCGCCTGAGCCGCCGGCAGGGCGGGCGACCGCGAGGAAGCCTCAGGCCACGGGCTTACCGCGTACCGCTCGCCCGGCACCGGCACGGCCCCGGCTCCGGCCGCGGTCGAGGTCACCGGGCCAGCCAGGACCACGTGCTCGACGGATTTGCTCTCCTGGAGCTCGCCGCGGAGCAGTTCGAGCCGCTCGGCCGAGGTCACGAGGAGCCGGACGCCGCAGTCTCGCAGGATGTAGCCGACCTGCGCCGGCTTCAGCAGCGGGTTGACCGGGACGAACACGCAGTCTGCGACCGACGAGCCGAACAGCGCGACGACCGTCTCGATCCGCTTATCCAGGTAGACGGCGACTCGCTCGCTGCGGCGCAGCCCGAGCCCAGCCAGCATCCCGGCGAACTCGCGAAGCTGCCGCCATAGCTGCAGGTAGCTGACGGTGGTGACCTTATAGGTAACGGCCGGGGCTTCTGGGCTGCGGCCGGCCGCATCGGCGACAAGCTGGTGAATCTG
>JASIBJ010000140.1 GCA_030045215.1 Streptosporangiaceae bacterium
CCTCGGGCCTGGAGTAGTCGCGTGAGCACCCCCAGACCGCGCGGGCAGCTCGAAGAAAGCACATGTCACGACGATGTCTGCGTCACCTGCTCGGACACTGCTGTGCAGGTGCGAGTCGTCGAGCTACTCGATGACAACCTGGCGCTTGTCGACACCGGCGGCGGAACCGAGGAAGTCAGCGTCGCCCTGGTTTCGGCCCTGGTGGGCGACGTGATCCTGGTGCACGCCAAGGAAGCGATCGCGGTGGTGCCCCCATGACATCCGCAGCAGGCACCAGCGCCGGCAACGGGAATGCGAGCCAGCCGATGGCTGGCTCGATCGAGTCGCTGTACCCATTCCTGTACTCGGGTCAGACAGACGTGTCAGCTGTCCTCGAGCAGGTGCGCCAGTCGACGGTGGCCAAGGCCGAGGAGATCCTGCAGCTACGCCGCACGATCGCGGCCGCCGACGGCGAGCGGCTGGCCGCCTGCGCGGGCCAGATGGCGACCAGGTTCGCCGACGGCGGCCGGCTCCTGGCCTTCGGCAACGGCGGCAGCGCAACCGACGCCCAGCAGTTGGCCACCATGTTCCTGGCACCGGGCGAGCCAGCCAGGCCGCTGCCTGCCCTATGCCTGGCCAGCGACGCAGCGGTGCTGACCGCGCTCAGCAATGACATCGGCGTCGACGTGGTTTTCGCCCGGCAGATCGCCGCGTTCGGCACCAGGCACGACATCGCCGTCGGGCTGTCCACCAGCGGCAACTCGGAGAACCTGCTGCGGGCCTTCGACGAGGCGGCCAGGCGGGGCATGCTCACGATCGGGATTGCCGGGTACTCCGGCGGCAAGATGGCGGAGCTGGACAGCATTGACTTCCTGTTTGTCGCCCCGTCGGCATCGGTGCACCGGATACAGGAAGCCCAGACCACGATCTACGACGTGCTGTGGGAGCTTTGCCAGCAGGCCCTGGCCATGCCGGAGCTGCCCCGCTCCCGTCCTGAAGATGCAGCGTCATGACCGGCCGGGTGCTGATCGCGGGTGTCGGCAACATCTTCCTCGGCGATGACGGCTTCGGCGTCGAGGTCGCGCGGCGACTCGCGGCCGCCGATCTGCCCGACTGGGCGCACGTGGTCGACTACGGGATCCGCGGCATGCACCTGGCCTACGACCTCGCGAACGGGTACGAGTCCGCGATCCTGGTCGACGCGACTCCGCGCGGCGGCGAGCCTGGCGCGGTCTACGTGATCGAGCCGGACCTGACTTGCCCGGCCGCGGGCGCCGGCCAGGACGCCGGGCTGGCTGCGAACCCGATGCTCAACCCGCACGGGATGCAGCCCGATGTCGTGTTCAGCATGCTCGCCATGCTGGATGCTGGGACCAGGCAGGTGCTCGTCGTGGGCTGCGAACCGGTCAGCGTGGATTATGGCATTGGCCTGTCGCAGCCCGTGGCCGACGCCGTGGACGAGGCGGTCCGCGTCGTCCTCGACCTCATCTCCGCCGCCGCAGAGGCTGGCGAGGACCATCGCCTAGTCACGAAGGAGCGATCACATGTGCCTCGGCATACCGGGTGAGGTCATCGAGATCCTCCCTGACCAGCCCGATCTCGCCCGGGTGGACGTCAGCGGCGTCCGCCGGGTGATCAACATCGGGCTGCTGGAGGACGAGACGATCGCACCAGGCGACTGGGTGCTCATCCACGTCGGGTTTGCGCTCTCGAAAATCGACGAGGCCGAGGCCGCCGCGGCCCTGCAGTTCCTCGAGGGGATCGGCCAGGCCTACGAGGACGAGCTGGCGGCGCTCGCCGAGTCACGTATCGAATAGAAGGTGCCAGGGCCATGCGATTCGTCGATGAGTTCAGGGACGCCGACAAGGCGCACGCGCTCGCCGCGAGGATTGCCGGCCTGTGCCAGCCAGGCCGTCACTACAAGTTGATGGAGGTGTGCGGCGGGCATACCCACACCATCTACAAGCACGGGCTCGAGGACTACCTGCCCGAGCAGATCACCCTCGTGCACGGCCCCGGGTGCCCGGTGTGCGTCATCCCGATGGGCCGGGTCGACGACGCGATGGCGCTGGCCAGCGAGCCTGACGTGATCATGACGTCGTTCGGCGACATGATGCGGGTGCCCGGCAGCAACGGCTCGTTCTTCGACGCCAAGGCGCGCGGCACCGACATCCGCATGGTGTACTCGCCGCTCGACTCGCTGAAAATCGCCAGGCAGAACCCGGACAGACGCGTGATCTTCATGGCCATCGGGTTCGAGACCACTGCGCCCTCCACGGCGATGACGCTGCTGCGCGCGGCGGCCGAGGGCCTGAGGAACTTCTCCATCTTCTGCAACCACGTCACGATCATCCCGGCGATCAAGGCCATCCTTGACTCGCCCGACCTGCGGCTGGACGGGTTCATCGGCCCCGGGCACGTGTCTACCGTGATCGGTTGCCGGCCGTATGAGTTCATTGCCCGCGACTACGCCAAACCGGTAGTGGTCGCCGGGTTCGAGCCACTCGACATCCTGCAGTCCATCTACATGCTGATGCTGCAGCTGTCGGAGGGGCGCTCCGAGGTCGAGAACCAGTACGCCCGCGTCGTGCCCTGGGACGGCAACGTGGTTGCCCTGCGCGCGATCGGGCAGACCATGGAGCTCAGGCCTTACTTCGAATGGCGCGGGCTCGGCTTCATCTCGCATTCCGCGCTGAGGCTGCGCGGCGACTACGCCCAGTTCGACGCCGAGCAGCTGTACTCGGTGCCGGGAGTGCGGGTAGCCGACCCGAAGGCCTGCCAGTGCGGTGAGGTGCTTAAGGGCGTGCTCAAGCCGTGGGAGTGCAAGGTGTTCGGCACGGCCTGCACGCCGGAGACACCGATCGGGACCTGCATGGTCTCGCCCGAGGGCGCCTGCGCCGCCTACTACAACTACGGCCGGCTGACCCGCACCAGGGTCAAGGAGGCGAGCACGCCATGACCGGCGGCCGTCTTGACCAGTCGGGCCGGCCGCAAGCACCCGACGGCGTCGGCGTGCGCACTGTCAGCGAACACGAGGCGGGCTGGGTGGCGCAGGCCCTGCGCGAGCACGAAGAGCAGGAGCAGCGCGAGCGCGACGACCAGGCCGCGGCGCCTCACGCGCAATTCGAGCACCACGGTTCGCCGCAGCCGCTGCCTGGCACGGTGCGCGAGGAGCTCGTGCTTGAGCGGATCGACCGAGCCCGGCGCGCCCGGCCGCGGGTCAAGGAAGAGCGCATCACGATGTCGCACGGCGCGGGCGGGAAGGCGACACACACGCTGATCGAGGCGGTGTTTCTCGACGCGTTCCGCAACCCGCTGCTCGAGCCGCTCGAAGATGCCGCCCGGCTGCACGTCAACGGGGCCGGGGTCGCGCTGACCACCGACTCCTACGTCGTCTCGCCGCTGTTCTTCCCCGGCGGCGACATCGGCGACCTGGCCGTCAACGGCACCGTGAACGACCTGTCGGTGGC
>JASIBJ010000141.1 GCA_030045215.1 Streptosporangiaceae bacterium
AGCCGAAGCGGTCCACGGCTGCTTGCCTGTTCGCACCGAGGCCATCAGGCTGAACCAACGCTCCGAGACCATGGCAATCTTGGGACGGAGGCGGAAGGGGTGGATGCAGTGGCAAGCGTGGTTATCACCGGCGGGTCCGGATTTCTCGGTACTCGGCTGGCCCGGGCGCTGTTGTCGGCGGGCGAACTTCGGCTCGCGGGCGGCGCGGTCGAGACGGTGTCACAGGTGACGCTGATGGACCGGGTGCCCGCCGCGGCCGACCTCACCGCTGACCCGCGCGTCCGCATGGTCACAGGTGACCTCGCCGACGTACTCGGCCCGGGCGGAGGGCGCGATGCGCTGGCTCAAGCGAATCTCGTCTTCCATCTCGCGGCCGCGGTCAGCGCTGAGTCTGAGGCGGACTTCGACCTGGGAATGCGGGCGAACCTGCACGCAACCCAGACGCTGCTGCAGGCCTGCCGGGAGCTCGGCCGGTCCCCCGTGGTGGTCTTCGCTAGCTCTCTGGCGGTCTTTGGCCGGTCGGACGAGCATCCCCTGCCGGCCGTCATCGACGACGAGACCCTGCCCAACCCGCAGTCCAGCTACGGGACGCAAAAGTTCATCTGCGAGCTGCTGCTGGCCGACTTCACGCGGAAGGGTTTCCTGCGGGGCCGCGCGGTCCGCCTGCTGACCGTCACCGTTCGACCCGGTAAGCCAAACGCGGCGGCGTCCGGCTTCCTGTCCGGGATCATCCGCGAACCTCTGGCCGGCCAACGCGCCACCTGCCCGGTGGGCCCGGGCACCGAGGTCGCGCTGGTCTCGCCGAGGAAAGCAGTCGACGCTTTGCTCTGCGCCGCGACGTCGTCCGACCACGCGTGGGGCGGCCGCACCGCGGTTACCCTGCCCGCGCTGACCATGACGGTCGCGCAGATGGTCGCAGCCCTCGATCGCGTAGCCGGGCCGCAGGCGTCCTCGCTCATCGATTGGGTGCCCGATCCGGATATCGCGCGGATCGTCTCGAGCTGGCCGGCCCGCGTCCGCGCCGACCGGGCGACTCGCCTGGGTCTTACTCCCGATGGGGACTTCGACTCCGTTATCCGGATGCACATTTCCGAGTCGGGTAGCGCACCGGCCGTCGTCCCGCCCCGGCGGTAAGCGATCTCGGCGGCTGGTGGTCAACGGCCTCCTGCGTGGAGTCAGGCGACCTCGGCGGGCGCCGCCTCGCGCGATCTGAACGTGCGGCGGTACGCCTGCGGCGTGGTGCGCACGTGCCGCCAGAAATGCTTGCGGAGGTTCGCGGCGGTGGCGAAGCCTGTCTTCTGCGCGATCGAGTCGACCGGCATGTTGCTCGTCTCGAGCAGGCGCTGTGCGAGCTGGAGCCGCTGTCGCAGGAGCCACTGGTACGGGGTAGTGCCGGTAGCGGCCGCGAACCGCCGCGCGAACGTCCGCCTGCTCATCGCCGACCGCCGCGCAAGGTCATCGACGGTCAGCGGCAGCTCGAGGTGGGCCTGCATCCAGGACAGCGTGTCGGTGAACAGATCGGCGCCGGCGGCAGGCGGCAGCGGCGCGTCGATGTACTGCGCCTGGCCGCCGTCACGGTAGGGCGGCATCACTAGCTGACGGGCCAGGCGCGCTGCCACCTCGGCGCCGTAATCCTGCCGGACGAGGTGCAGGCACAGATCTATGCTCGCCGCGCTGCCGGCTGAGGTCATGATGTCCCCGCCGTCAACGTAGAGCACGGCCGGATCTACCTGCACATCCGGATAGCGGCGGCCGAGCTCAGCGCACTCTGACCAGTGCGTTGTGGCGTGCCGTCCGCTCAGCAGCCCCGCCGCGGCGAGGACGAACGCGCCAGTGCAAAGCGAGACGATACGAGCCCCGCGCTGATGCGCCCGCTGTAGCGCCTGCAGCACCTCGGCCGGTATCTGGTCGGCGGACTCGGTGGGCGGTACGAGGACGGTGTCCGCGCGGTCCAGCGTGCTCAGCCCAGCCGGCACCTGCAGCTGGTATCCGCCCTCGACGGTCACCGTGGGCGGGTTCGGGACGCAGACCGTGAACTGGTACCAGGGAACGCCAAGGTCACGCGACCAATCGGTACCAAAGACGTCGAAGGCCACGCCGAACTCGAACATCGCCATCCCGTCGTAGGCGACGAGCACGACCTGGTGCCGCCCCGCCCCCGGCTGGACGAGCGCAGGCCGATGCGGCGCTGGCCGGTGCGGGCTGCTCCCGGCCGGATCCCGGTCTCTCGCGGGCCGGTGCGGGCCGCTCCCGCGCACGGGCGCGCCGCTGGCGAGGTTGGCCTTTTTATCATGCACAGAGACAATAATGCCACTCGTGCCGGCCACCGGCCAGCACCAGCATCGAGGTATGACTTCGACCAGGGCCACGCCTCAGCCAGGACCGGCGATCCGGCCGGAGGGCTCCGGGCAGACCGTCGTGCTCGCGGTGGGTGTCGGCAGGCTGTCGGAACTCCACGGCGGGCGGCTGCGCGTCCTCGACCGGATCCTGGCTAGCTGGCACGGTTTCTCGCTGGACGCGAGGCTGGCGGCGGGCGCATCGCCCGAGGAGGACCGACTGCTCGCGGCCCGCGCGAGCGTGCTTGTTGACCTGCCAAGACGGCAGAGGCTGGCCCGTGACTGGGGGCGGCTGGCGAGAGTGGCTCGCCAGCGCCCGGACGCCAGCATGCGGATTCGGCTGCGGCGGGATCGCATCGCCGGGGCGGAACCCGAGATTCTCCAGCTGCAGCATTCCCTGCGCGCCGCCCTCCCGGTGCCCGTGCGCGGCGTGGCCATGGCCAGCAACCTGCTGTGTGACGCCACCGGGCCGGTCTACAGCCGCAGGTCGCCGGTCGACCTGCGCGCTGCCCTCCAGGACGCGATCCGGGAGATGGACCCGGCCACGGCGCTGCTGCCCGACGAGCCTTACCGCCACTCGGGGAGCTGAGGGCATGACCTCGGAGACAAGGCCTGAGAGATAGGGCCACCGTCACAGGGTCCGACGCCTGCCCGCTCCGGCTGCCGCTGGACCACCACTACGTCGTAGCGGCCCGCCCTGAGCCGGGGTGCGGTTGCCAGGCCGTCATGTCGACCCGGAATGCAAGGTATGTCGGCTCGATTACCGGCTCCTCGGGTGCCCGGACAGTGCCCGGCACTTAGCGCCCGGCACTTGCGAGGGGAATGCGGCATTCCTACTGGTTTACCTTGATCATGTTCATGCCTCAGGCGGTCCGCGACCAGGGCAAGCGCAGCACCCGGCGAGTCGCCGACCAGTCCGCGAACAGCAGGCACGCTGGCAGAAGGACCGCTCAAGCGGGTTGCTACGGCGCGGAGGTGACCCAGATCACGAAACCGCGCAATCGATTGTCGCGTCCTACTGCTACGTAACTTAGCCCGCTGCAAGCGTGGCGTTAGGGGGGATAGTTATCCAGCCGCACCGCGTTCTACTAAAGAACTCATTTCGGATCTCGTCCACACCGAGGACCCTGAGCACCGAACGGAGGCAGGTCATGGTCCGGCAGAACACGTCTGACTCGCGTTGCGAAGCGCTGTTCGCGTCCGCGCTACAGCGATCAGACGCGCTCAGCGCCGAGGCCGTCAAGGACGCGATCAGCCGCACCCTCGGGCAGCTCGGCGAAGCCGGCTGCGCCAGCCACATGGCTCAAGAGTTCGGTGACCACCCTGAGGCGGCCTGCGAGCGGATGCAGTGGGCTAGGGAGCTTGTTGACGAGCTCTCCCCCACCTCGTAGCACGCCCACTGTGCAGCGCGCCGAGAGCATGACAAGCTACAGCGGTCGGCGCTCCCCCTCCTAGCTTCCCCCGCGCGCTCCCGTTCAGGACCGGACGGTGTCGGCGCCACCAGCAACTGCTTCCCCCGCTAAGACCCACCGCACCTTACTGGCGGTTGGCCTTCCGCGGCGTAACAGGCCGCCGGCCCGTGGCGCCGCTCGTCAAACGCGGGCGTGACTGCGACAGCACGGGCAGGATGGAATCATGCCCCGTCCGGTGCCCCGTCACGATCGCGACGCGGGCGGCCCAGCCGATGTGCTGGCGGCCAAGGCCGCCCTGCGGGAGCAGGTCTGGAGGGCCATGAGCGCGGCCCGCGTCGCCCGGTTCCCCGGCGCGGCGGGGCGCATCCCGAACTTCACCGGGGCCGAGGCCGCCGCCGAGCGGCTTCGAGCACTGGCCGACTGGCAGGCAGCCCGCACCCTCAAGGCAAACCCGGACTCCGCGCAACTGCCGGTGCGCCAGCGCGCGCTCGAAGACGGCAAGACCGTTTACATGGCGGTGCCGCGCCTGGCCGCGAACGAGCCGTTCTTCGCGCTGGACCCAGACCACCTGAGCGAGTCACCGCGCAAGGCCGCCTCGATCAGCGGAGCGGAGCGCTCGGCCCGTCAGGTCTCGCTAGCCGAACTGCCGGAAGTCGACCTTGTCGTGATGGGCAGCGTCGCCGTCAGCGAGGACGGAGCGCGCCTGGGCAAGGGCGGCGGGTTCGCCGACCTCGAATTCGCGCTGGCGACGGCGGCCGGACTGATCGGGCCCCAGGCCGTGTGCGTCACCACAGTCCACGAGCTTCAAGTGCAGCCCAGCGGCACGATCCCGCTCACCGGCCACGACGTACCGGTCGACTTCATCGTCACGCCCGATCGCGTCATCGATTGCCGCCCGCTGCACGGGCCCCGGCAGCCGGCCCGCATCCGCTGGGAAGACCTGACCGATGAAAAGATCGCGGCGATACCGCTGCTGTCGGCCTGCCGCGGGGCGCGACGCTAGCCCAAGATGCGCACCCGGACGCGGCGCCGCGTCATCGCCTTATGCTGAGTCCGTGTTAGCAGCCCCCGAGCCCGCGGCGGATCGGGTGGCGAATGCCGCCGCCCGCACGCTCGAGGCCGGAACCGCCAGGCTATTCGCTGCCTGGTGCACCGGCTCGCCCATACCCGAGGCGGCCGACCGGCGCTGCGAGGGGGTCGCCGACCTCAATGGCCGCCGCGCACTGGTGTCGCAGGCGCTGATGTTCACTGACGGCCTTACCAAGCGCTTCGCAGCCGACCGCATCGAGCATGCCGATGACGCGGAGGAGTTGGAGAGCATGGAGCCCCGCGAGAACGTCTACGACGGAGCCAACATGTACATCCGCGTCGGCAGCAAGTGGACGGGCTTCTCGCTCACCGATCCCGCCGGACCGCGCGCGCCTAACGACCCGCTCTGGCCGTTGGACGCACTGTCGGGAGCCAATCACGAAGTCTTCGAAGTCGGACCGGAAACGGTGCGTGGCGTGTCCGCAACGCGCTTCCGGCTCACCGTTGACCTGGGGCGGGCGGACGCATCGCTGGCGGCCGGCGTGAGCGCGCCGTCCGGGCCGTATCGATCGCTCAGCCGGCTTCCGGCCGAGGTCTGGCTGGACTCGGCCGGCCGGGCACTGCGCATCGCGGTGCTCTCTGAGCCGACCGCCCCGGCCGACACTCGCATCTGGTCAGTAACCGAACTGTGGGACTTCGGAATACCCGTCGACATCGCTACGCCCGATCCCGCAGAGATCCTGTCACCGGCGAAGGCCTACCGCGCGGCCTATCCGGATGCAGAGGGCGACTGGTGACCGTCCGATATCAGCTGGTAGTCGACTGCACCGATCCGCAGTTGCTTGCCAGCTTCTGGGCTGGCGCCCTGGGTTATGAGCTTGAGCCACCGCCGGATGGCTTCGCCACCTGGGACGACTGGCGACGCGAAATCGGACTTCCCGAGGAAGAACTGGGGAGCGGCGCGGATTCCATCATCGATCCGGATGGCGGCGGACCTCGTATCTGGTTCCACGTGGTGCCCGAGAGCAAGATGGTCAAGAACCGGTTGCACCTGGACATCCACGTCAGCGGGGGGCGGGCAGTTCCGATCGCAACCCGCAGGCAGCGAGTCGACGCGGAGGCACGACGGCTGTCCGATCTCGGCGCTACCGTGACCGGCGCGCTGAGCGAGGAGGGCCTCGATCACTACGCGGTGGGGATGAAGGACCCGGAGGGCAACGAGTTCGACATAAACTGACCACCGCCGTGACCGTGTCAGGCCCTCGATCAACTCCCTGCGCGGCTCGGATGAACGCATACACTGACACCCGTGCGGGTCGTCATAGCGCGGTGCTCCGTCGATTACGCGGGACGACTCGCAGCACACCTGCCACTAGCCACTCGGCTGATCATCATCAAGGCCGACGGCAGCGTCGCGATTCACAGCGACGCCGGTTCCTACAAACCGCTGAACTGGATGTCGCCGCCGTGCCGGCTGGCCGAGTCGGCAGACAGCTGGGTGGTCACTGGCAAGGGCGAGACGCTGACCATCAACATCGAGCAGATCATGAGCGACGCCTCATTCGACCTCGGGGTCGACCCGGGCCTGGTCAAGGACGGAGTCGAGTCGCACC
>JASIBJ010000142.1 GCA_030045215.1 Streptosporangiaceae bacterium
GCCCGGCCATGTCGTCTCCCGCCATGTCGTCTCCGGGCGCGTCGTCTCCGGCCGCGTCGTCTCCGGCCGCGAGTTCACGCAGTCCGCGCAGCCACGCTCGCTCGCTCCGCGCCTTGGCCATGATCTCGGCCGTGACCAGCATGCTCCATGGCTCGTCATTGGCCCGCTCGCGCAAGCCCGCCACCCGCTCCAGCCGCGCGGCCAGTGCCGCATCGCGGGCGTTCAGTACGGCAGCGCGCTCGGCCGGGTTGAGGAATCCGAACTGTCCCAGCCTGGTCATGAACTCGACGTCGTCATCGGCCTGGTCCGGAGGCAGTTCGGCGAGCATGTCATGCAAGAGCTGCCGGCCCACTTCCGTTAGCTCGTAGACAAGCTTGGCCGGACGGCCCTGCTGGGGATAAGCCGTCCTGGTCACCGCGCCTGCCTCCTCGAACCTGCGCAGCGCCGGGTATAGCGAGTTGTTGTTCAGTACCACGCCGGTCACGGCCTCGACCCGCTTCCGCAACTCGTATCCGTGGGCCGGGCGCCTGGACAGGTTACGCAAGATCAGGATTTCGACGTACGACATTAGTCCAGTCTAACCTATGTCACACTGGAGTACTGGAGACAACCTCATCTCCGCATCGCCTTCGGCGGCGAGTCACGCCGGACCGGCAGCGCGTCCGGGTATGCGAACTCCCTGGCGAGGGATACGCGCCAGGGAGTCGCTGTCAGGAATTCAGCCTTGGTAAGGCGGCGCGAGCACAGGCCCATACACCGGACCCACATGCATCCAGGTTGGACCATGGTGGTAGCAGGCCAGGACAGGGAGCGTGGCTACCCTCGAGGCGGACTGGCCCGGCGGGTAGACCCGCAGACCGGCCGCGATGGGCACCTGGTTGGTGCCGGGCAGCATGCACGTCGGGCCGTAATTGGCAGGCTCGCCGACCTGGACCCGGATGGCCGCAGTCGCGTCCTGGGCGAGCGTCACCAGCTTCGGGGCGGGGATCACCCAGCCAGCCGCGTTGCCGATCTCCCTACCGGACAGGCTGACGGCCGAGACTCCGGCGTGCCCAAACAGCGTGCACTTATGCCCGGACATGTTGGTCAGGTAGATGGTGTCGTAGTAGCCCCCGGCGTAAGCGCTGCCGCGGTTCAGGGCGGCCCAGATGTCAAGGCCGGATGTCGTACACGCCGGAGCGTCCCGGTGCGACGCCGGGGCGGCGGCACCCGCCGCCGTGGCCGCCATCGTGAGCAGTCCGAGGCTTGCCGCAGTCACCACCACTAACAGCCCGCGCGAAATCGATCTCCGCATTGCTGTCACCTCTTCTCCCATTATCTCCGCGATTATGAATCTCATCGCTATTTACGAAGGTAATAGGGTCAGTCATGCTGTCCAGGGGCGAATGTCCCCTCCCCTTGGGACCAATGCCATTTCCTCGCCAGGCGCTATCCAGCACGAGCACGACAGCGGGGACTAGCGGCAGCATCGGGCAGATTTGTCTTAACCGGCTTGATCAGCCGTCATCGCCGAGGACGCCTATCCCGGGGATAATGACCCGGATCCTGAGGAAGTTCTTCTGCCCGGCGGTCGTGCATGCCGTCAGCGACCAGAAGGCTGTATTGGCCACCAGTTGGTCCGGCGCGTGCACAAGCAGGTAGGCGGCAGTGGCTTTGTTCGGACAGTTGCTGGCAACCACGTCGCCGTATTCAAGCAGCGCGTGCGCGGTTGCGCCCGGAGCGAGCCGGACGGCCCGTGCCTTGACGGTCGAATCATTGCGGGCCGGTGTCCCAAGGGCGGGCGGTGTCAAGAGTTTGGCGGGACTACACAGGCCGGTGTCCGGCGCGCGGCGAGCGCGCGGGCTGAGATCTTGCCCGCCGCCCTACCCCTGCCGCCACTGGCGGTACAGCGCGATCATCTCCGTGCGCATCTGCGGCGTGAGGTCCGCCGGGGTAATGCGCCCGGCCAGCGCGATCGTGGCCCGCAGCTGAGCCAGGTATTCGGTGCAGTGCGGGCAGCCCGCTAGGTGAGCGTCGAGCCGCCCGCGGTCAGCGCGGCTCAGCCGATCCTCGAGGTAGTCGGTCACCAGTTCCACCACCTGCTGGCACACCAGGTCTTGTCGCCGGATTCGCAAGCGCATCGTCACGCCCTCCCGAATTCGGTCTCGAGCACCTGACGCAGCCGACTGCGACCGCGATGCAACAGCACCCGCTGGTTGGCCTCGGTAATCTCGAGCACGCCGCATACCTCGTCGCTGCTGAGGCCTTCGATGTCCCTGAGAGTGACGACCTCGCGCTGGCGAGCCGGCAGATCGAGCATCGCAGTCCGGATCCGGCTCACCATTTTCTCCGCCGTGAGCCGGTCTTCCAGTTGGTCCACCCAGTGCGCGGGCGGAGCCGACCAGTGACCGGTCGAGTCGAACCTCGCCTGATCCACCGCCGGTCCCAGCTCATCGCCGATGGCAATGCTGCGCCGCTCGCGCTCGCCGGTCGTCCTGGCCCGGTTTACCAAGATGCGGAACAGCCAGGTGCGCACCGACGATCGTCCCTCGAACCTGGCCATCCCGCGCAGCACGGCCAGCCAGGTGTCCTGCACGACCTCCTCCGCCACGGCCAGCCCTGGCACGTAGCAAGCGGCGATGCGCAGCATCGAATCGCGATAACGCTGGACCAGGAGCACGAAAGCCTGCTCGTCGCCGAGCCGCAGGCGCTCGAGCAGCATCGAGTCCGGGGTTCCGTCAGCGGGCACGAGAGGCAGCCTCTGCACCTACCTGCCGGGCACGAGATCTCCGATCGCGGCCGGCCTTCGCCTTAGTCTCGGCGAGTCCGGGTCGCTCCGGCCACCCCGCCGCGGCGCCAGGTTCCTTCTGGCGCCGCGGCCGGCCTCGTCCGGTGCTTTGAGCCATGGGGCGGAGCTCAGCTGGCAACGATGCCCTCACCGCCGACCGCGCCCGGCACGGTCACGCTGCCGATCTCGGTGAGGCCTCCCGACGCGCCGATGCTGAACTCATCGACGATGCCGTCCCCGCCGGTCTGCACGTACAGGAACCTGCCGTCGGGCGAGGCAGCCGAGTCGACGGTCCCTGGATCCGTGGAGGTCTGGCCCAGCAACGAAAGGTCTCCTGCCGCGCTGTCAGCGAAGCCTGAGACCGTCGCGCTGCCGGCGTTCGACGCGAACAGCAGTCCGTCGGCCGGCGTCACCCAGCAGGTCGCCGCCTGGTTCGTCGCGGCCGCATCGAGTTGGGTCACGGTACCCGCGACGCTCAGATCGAACGTCGCCAGGGCATCGGTGCCGGCTTCGGCGATGACCAGATGACCGGACCGGTCGAAGGTGATCGCGAACGGGACGGTGCCTGGCTCGGCGTTGACGACCGGCGCGGCGCTGAGCGTTCCGTCTGCGCGCACGCCGTACACGTCGACGTCGTTGCCGTTGGCCTTGGTAGTAACGATCAGTTGCGACCCGTCGGGCGAGAACGAAACTTGCCCTGGCGTGTTGGTGAACTGAGGCGCAGCTGCCGGGTTGAGGCCGAGGGCCCGAGCCGAGCCCGGCAGCGGTACGAGCGTGCCGAAGGCCAGCCGGTAGCCCTGCACCGCACCGCCCCCGAGGGCGTTGAGGACGTAGACGAGCGAGCCGTGGACGGCGATGCTGACCGGGAACGTGCCACCCGATCCGGTCACCTGACGCAGGTGCAGCCGGTCGCCGCGGACACCGAACACCGACAGCGTGTCGCTGCCTGCGTTAACCGCGATCAGCGTACGGGACCGCGGGTCGTACGCGAGCGACCCCTCCGAAGCCAGATGGTCTACTTGCGAGCCGGCCAGGATGCCGCCCAGCCCGCCGGTCGGGTACTGCCCGGCTTCGGTCAGCGTGCCATCGGGCGCCCGGTGATAGGCCACCACCTCGTTCCCCGAAGGACTGTCCGTCTGCACGAAAACCGCATCCCCCGACCCGTGCCAGAATCCGCGTCCGCCAGCGGGCCGACTCGATGCCGATGCGGTTCCCGCAGCGACCGTAAGCATTGCAGCCGTCACCGCGGCCGCACACACAACCCGGTTCAGATTTCTCATCCACTGTCCTCCGAGACTCGACAATGCCGCTGCATAGTCCCTGAAGGCAGTTCCGCGTTACACGCCCGTGCCAATCTTTACGTTCCGGGCGGCTGGAGCGGCGGCGTACCTTGTCGGCTTTCGAGACCTGGCTGGCTTTTGGTGATCGGTGGCGACTCGGATGGGGGGCAGCCGTCTCCGTTCAGGGGTGCCCGCGCATCCGGCTCGACGCCGACCGAGTCGGCGTTTGGCGCTAGGCGAGCCTCAGAGCCCGCTCAGGCGACATTGAGCCAAGCAGCCGCTCCAGTGCCACCTCGACGTCCTCGCGCCAGGACAGCGCCGTCTTGAGCTCCAGTCGCAGCCGTGGATAGCGGGCGTGCGGGCGAACCGTTTTGAAGCCGACCGCCAGCAGGTAGTCGGCGGGCACGACGCAGGATGGTTCGGTCCACTTGACGTCGCCGAAGGCCTCGATGGCCCTGATGCCACGGCGGGTGAGGTCCTTGGCCAGGCCCTGCACAAGCATGCGACCGAGGCCGCCGCCGGCGAACTCCGACAGCACGTGCGCGGTCATCAGCAGCACCGCATCGGCGCTGACCGGACTTGTCGGAAATGCCGCCGATCTTGGCGAGTAGCTCGGCGGGGCGTACATCATATAGCCCGCTGGAACTCCATCAACATAGGCTATTTTTCCGCAACTCCCCCATTCGAGGAGAACTGAGGAGATCCACGCCTCTTTCTCAAGCGCCGGATCCCCTACCTCGAGGGCGCGCGCTTGGCTGACCGGGTCGAGTTCCCAGAAGACACACCTACGGCACCGCGGTGGCAGGTCATGCAGATTGTCCAGCGTGATACTCGCTAGACGGCGCGACACGGTGGTACCCCTGCGGTTCGGTTGGCATCCAGTCAGCGGGCCGACACTCAACCGGCCCGCGGCCGGGCTTCCTGTCCTGCTAGACGCCCAGAGCCTGGGAGACATCGTACCCATACGCGCTGGCCCGCGACCCTCAGAGGGGACTGTTTCGCCGGCCCGGCGGGTTGTCTTTCCGTCCGGTCAGCCACCTGCCGCCCCGACGGCCGGCTCAGGTCGTCGAGCGTTTCACGTGAATCACGCGATCCCTTATGGCGTCTACCAGGGCGTCAACGTCCGCTTCTGTGGTGTCGAACGCCGTCATCCACCGGACGACACACCGGCCGTTGCCGTTCGCAGACCATACGTGGAACCGCCAGTCGCGCTGGAGCGACGCCGCCAGTTCCTCGTCGATCTCCGCGAAGACACCGTTGCCGTCCATGCTGTAGGCCAGGCCTACTCCAGGTAGCCCGGCGACGGCGACGGCGAGCCGGCGAGCCATCGCGTTGGCTTGCTCGGCGTTCTTAAGCCAGACATCGTCCTCGAGCAGGCCGACCATCTGCGCTGACAAGAAGCGCATCTTCGAGCTGAGTTGCATCAACTGCTTACGCAGGAAGAGAGCGTTCGCGGCGAGACTGCCGCTCATCACGAGGATGGCCTCCACGCCGAATGCCCCGTTCTTCGTACCACCGAAGCTCAGCACATCGGCACACGCGGTCAGATCTGCGAGCGAGCAGCCCAGGTGGGCCACGGCATTCGCCAGCCGCGCGCCGTCGATATAGGTCAGCAGTCCGTTCTCACGGCAGAAGTCCCGGATGGCGTGCAACTCCCGCAGTGAGTAGCACGTCCCGACCTCGGTCAGCTGCGCCAGCTGGACCGCCCGCGCCTGCGCGCGGTGCTCGTCGCCGCGGCCGTCGAGCCGGCGTGCAATGAGGTCTGGGGTCAGCTTCCCGTCCGGCGTCGGCACGGCGAGCAACTTGCTGCCGAGGATGCGCTCCGCTGCGCCGCACTCGTCCACGTTCAGGTGCGAGGTCTCCGCGCAGATGACCGCCTCGAACGGCCGCAGCATGAGGCTGAGCCCTGTGACGTTCGCAGCGGTGCCATTGAAGACCAGCAGCGCCCGGACGGCGCCCGAGGCGTCGCACAACATTGTCTCCGCACGCCGCGAGAGGTCATCGTCGCCGTACGCGACCACATCACCCGTGTTTGCCGCTGCAAGCGCAACCATGACGGCCGGGTGCACCCCTGCGTGATTGTCGCTGCCGAAGCTCTTGCCAGTTGGGTTCGTCACGTCGCCGAGCATAACGGGACAGGCACGGACTTCACCGACGGCTCCAGCCCGCGCGCAGGCCGCACGGGCTGAGGCTGTCAACCCGGCCCGGCGCTCCTGCGCCTAGCCCCGCCGCGATGGGCCCAGTCCTGGCGACATGCTGCGTACTATCCGTTCCAGGTCCTCCAGCGAGGCGAACTCGACGACAATCTTGCCCTTGCGCTGGCCGAGCTCGACCTTGACCCGCGTATCGAAGATGTCGGAAAGCCGGTCCGCCAGGTCCTTCAGCCCTGGTGCCACCGGCGCCCGGCCGGCCGGCGCCCGCGGGCCTTTCGGCGGGCGGGCCCCCAGTGCCACGATTTCCTCGACCGCACGGACCGACAGCCCTTCGGCAACAATCCGCAGTGCGAGCTGCTCCTGGAGGGCCGGATCGTCGACGGCCAGCAGGGCACGCGCGTGCCCGGCGCTCAGCACGCCGGCCGCCACCCGCTTCTGTACCGCGGGCGGGAGGTTCAGCAGCCTGATGGTGTTCGAGATGTGCGGGCGCGAGCGGCCGACCCGACGGGCGAGCTCCTCGTGAGTTACGGCAAAGTCGTCCAGTAGCTGCTGATATGCGGCTGCCTCCTCGAGCGGGTTGAGCTGCTCGCGATGGAGATTCTCCATCAGGGCGTTACGGAGGAGGTCGTCGTCGGAGGTCTCCCGCACGATGGCGGGAATCAGGTCAATGCCGGCCAGCTGGCTGGCCCGCCAGCGCCGCTCGCCCATGATGAGTTCAAAGCTGCCCGGACTGACCTTCCTGACTACCACCGGCTGCAGCAGGCCGACGACGGAAATCGACGCCGCCAGCTCGCTCAGAGTGTCCTCATCGAAAATCTGCCGCGGTTGGCGCGGATTCGGGCGGATCGCGCCGACCGGCACCTCCTCGAGGTAGGCGCCTTCGATCGGCGGCTCCGCCTCCTGGGTGCCGTATCGCGCGGTCGCGACCGCTCCGTGGACGCCGGGTATCCCCCCCGACACCGGCGGGCCCGATGGAATCAGCGCGCCCAGCCCTTTGCCGAGGCCTCGCTTCTGCTGCGCCATCGTCACCCCTCCTGGCCCTGGGCCTAGTTCGCCGCCGGGGCAGCGTTCCGGTGCGCCAGCTCGCGTGCCGCCTCCAGGTACGCCAGTGCGCCAGTCGAGCCGGGGTCATAGGTCATCACCGACTGGCCATAGCTGGGTGCCTCCGACACCCGGACGCTACGCGGGATGACCGAGCCCAGCACGACCGCCCCGAAGTGCTCCCGGACTTCGTCCGCTACCTGCGAAGCCAGCCGCGTGCGTCCGTCGTACATCGTCAGCAAGATCGTCGTTACGGACAGCACAGGATTGAGATGGCTGCGCACCAGGTCCACGGTCCGCAGCAGTTGCTCAAGGCCTTCCAAGGCGTAGTACTCGCACTGGATCGGTATCAGTACCTCCGGCGCCGCCACGAGGGCATTGACCGTCAGCAATCCAAGTGATGGCGGGCAATCGATGAAGATGTAGTCGAGGCTCGACGCGTCATACGCAGCAAGCGCCCGCGCCAGCCGGGACTCCCTCGCCACCAGGGGGACGAGTTCGATCTCCGCTCCGGCCAGGTCGATGGCGGCCGGCGCGCAATAGAGATGAGGAAAACCCGACACTTGCCTGATGACCGAGCCCAGCGGCTGCTCGTCCACGAGCACGTTGTAGACCGAGGCTATGCCCGAGTGATGGTCCACATCGAGCGCCGTCGACGCATTTCCCTGCGGGTCCAGGTCGACGACGAGCACCCGGGCTCCGTGCATAGCCAGGCTCGCCGCCACGTTCACCGCGGTCGTGGTCTTGCCCACGCCGCCCTTTTGGTTGGCAATTGTGATGACCCGGCACGACGACGGCCTGGGCCATGGTGCGCCGCCTGAGCGGGCGACAACCGCCGCCTCAGCGGCCCGTGCGATCGGCGTGTCCGCAACCGCGTTCGGCACGGCTGGAATGGCCACCTGAACCTCACTCTCGCCCGCATTCACGTCCTCGGCGCCGCCTACGCTATCCGGGCCAGCCCCGGCCCGCACCCCGGCTGGCCCGGTCGGCGCCCATTCCCCGGCCGTTCCCGCCTCGGCTTGCGATGCGAGCGGCGGCGGCGTCTCGGCACTCCGGCGTTCAGTTTCAGCCATCCCGGCCGACCGGGTTTCACGTGAAACCGCCGCCAGCGCCTGGCGCACCCGTTCCGGTGGCGGCCGCCAGGAACTGTCCGCCTCGTCCGATCCGCCGACTCCGGGTGGGGCCCCTCGGGCCTGTTCTCCGCGAAACGGGTGATCGGCGGAATCTGGCGGCAAGCCTCCGGTCGGTGGTGCCGTCGCGGTGACTGGTGCAGCGCCCCCAGCGCGCGCCGCCGACCTGGCCACGTACTCCGCCCACGACTCTCGCCGCCCCGCAGCCGTCAGCGCGCCGCCGTTCGCAGCGGCATCGCCCGTGCCCTCAGCCGGGCCAGGCCAGCCCAGGCCGTCCGGCCCCGAGCCCACGGACTTGGCCGGTCCCGCCGACGCGACCGCGCGACCCGCCGGCCGACCTTCCTCCGGCCAGCCAAGCCCCGGCCCGGAGCCCACTCGCATCTGTCACTCCTCGTCGAGCCGGGAACGTGACCTGTCAGCCGCCTCCACGCCTGCTGTTCGGTCGAGCCCGCCTGCCGGGCGGGCCTGCCCCGCGCTGCGGTCCGGCACGGTAGTCACCAGGGTGCCCGACCGGCCTCAGACCCCCGGCATCCCGGCGCTGGGCGCCATGGCTTCCGGGGGCACTGAATACGACCACTGTCGCAGCAGCGGCACCGTCCGCGCTACCCACCTCAACGACTCGCGCATCGGTCACACCGAGGCGCGCCAGTACCGGCCTGGCTCGCGTCAACTCCAGCTCGGCCGATGCACCCTTGATCGCAAGCGCCTTCCCGCCCGGTCGCAGCAGGCCGATGGACCAGCCGGCGAGCTTTTCAAGCGGAGCGACCGCGCGCGAGGTCACCACATCCACAACCAGCCGCCCGGCGAGGTCCTCCGCCCGGCCGCGGACGACCTCAACGTTCTTCAGCCCAAGTTCGGCCACGCATTGCTCAAGGAAGCTCACCCGCCGCGCCATCGCCTCGATCAGAGTGACGCGCACGCCAGGAAGCAGCAGCGCCAGCACGATCCCCGGCAACCCGGCGCCTGAGCCGATGTCCGCCAGCCAGCACCGCGTCGGCACCAGCCGAGCGATTGCCGCACAGTTCAGCAGGTGCCGGTCCCACACTCGCTCGGCCTCGCCCGGGCCGACCACCCCGAGCTCCACCCCGCGCCCGGCGAGCAGCTGTGCATACTTCTGGGCGGCCGGCAGCGCCGTGCCGAAGACGGCCGCCGCCGCGCCCGCTTGCTCGGGCTCGAGCGCCTGCGCAAGCCTGTCACGGTCCTCAGCCTCGCGAGGCTTGCCGACATCTGCCATGGCCAGCCCGGTGTCCGCAGTCAGGCCGGGAGCACGACCACGCGACGCTCCGGCTCCTCGCCCTCCGACTCGCTCCGCAGGCCCGCCGCCGCCACTGCATCATGGACCACCTTGCGCTCGAACGGATTCATCGGCCACAGCCGCTTCGGCTCGCCCGTGCGGCGCACCTCATTCGCCGCATCCTGGCCGGCGGCGGCCAGTTCCACTCGCCGTCGCTGCCGGTATCCGCCGACGTCCAGCATCATGCGGGTACGCACCCCCGTCTGCTGGTGCACCGCCAGCCGCGTCAACTCCTGCAGGGCCTCCAGGACCTCGCCGCGCCGCCCGACCAGCTCCTCAAGCGTGGCGCCAACAACCGAGACGACCGCACGGTCGCCTTCCACGTCCATGTCGATGTCGCCGTCAAGGTCCGCGACATCGAGTAGTCCCTCGATGTAGTCGGCTGCTATCTCGCCCTCGAGCTCCAGCTCGGCCATCGAGACCGGGCCGGGCCTCTCATCGCCGACGGCCTCCTCGTCGGCATCCGCATCATCAGCGGCTTCCGCATCATCGTTCACAACGATCGCGGTGGCACCGCCGATCAGCTCATCCTCGTCATCGTGCCCGGCCTCATGCGCCACCACGTCATCCTGCTGGCTCATGCCAGGCCTCCTCGGATCTGTGTCAGGCTTAACCGCCGCACCGCACGCGCCGACCCGGTCAGCGCTTGCCCGACCGCTTCGCGCGCGACTGCCGCTGCGTCTGGTGCCTCACGAGCTTAACCTCGGGCTCGGCGGGCTGTGGCTCGGGCTCAGAACGACTCCTCGACAGCCGCTTCCGTACGCTGCCGTTCGCGGACGAGCCGCCTGTCGCCGCGCCGTTGGCGGACGCCCTTGCGCCCGCCGGCCTGGCGCCAGACGTTTTGGCACCCGACGTGGTTTTTGCGGCTGCGGTGGCCTTGTTGCCTGGCGTCGCGCTGCCGTCGCGCTGCCGCCCGCGGCCCGGTCCCGAAGTAAGCGCGTTCGCGGTCGCCGCTCCCCGGCCGATGACCTTGGCCGGCGTCGCGGTAGCCCCCTCGGTCGCTGCCGGCGGAGTGTACGGGTACTTCCGCCCCAGGATGTACTGCTGGCCCAGAGTCCAGATGTTGGTAGTGCACCAGTACAGAACTAGCCCGAACGGCCAGTACAGACCCGTCAGCGCGAAGAACGGCATGATGTAGGTCATGTACTTCTGCGAGTTCGCCATCGGGTTGTCCGGCGTCGCCGCAGGCATCATTCCGCGCTTCATGCTCTGGCGGATCGTCAGGTAGGTCGTTCCCGCGCTGACCGCCACCGCGCACAGGATGACGAGCTTCGAGTGCAGCGGGACGTCCAGTGTGCCGGTAAACAGCACCTTGTCGTAGAGGTGGGCGCCGAGGATCTTCGCCGTCCGGGCGCTCTCCACCATTGACAGCGGCAGGCCGTAGGCCGGCTTAGTGTGCGGCTTCCAGTCGGCGATCGCGCGCAGCACGCTGAACAGCGAGAAGAACAGCGGCAACTGCAGGACAAACGGCAAGCAGCCCATCAGCGGGTTGACGCCCGCCTCCTGGTACAGCTTCATCGTTTCCTGGTTCAGCGTCTGCTTGTCGTTTTTGTACTTCTTGCGCAGAGCTGCCATCTGAGGCTGCAGGGCCGACATCGCCCGCGTAGTGTGCATCTGCTTGATGAACAGCGGCACCATGAGCAGCCGCATCAGCATGACCAGGATCACAATGCTGAGGGCCCAGGTCCATCCACTGGTGGCGCCGAACGCCGGCTTGAGCCCATCGTAAATATGCGCGAACACCCAGCCCACAGCCGAATACAGCGCGTCAAGTGGGTTCACCAGCTAGCTCCTCGCCCCTAGTCCAGCATCATCAACACAATCAGCAACGCCCGATGAGCGCTCGGTGCTTCCATCCCGGCTCTCGTTCGCGTGCTTCCGCGCGCCCTCGGACCCGGGCACGAAGTCCAGCCCGCCACGGTGGAACGGGTGGCACCGGCTCAGCCGCCGGACCGCCAGCCAGGAGCCCTTGAGGGCGCCGTGCAACTGCACCGCCTCAAGTGCGTACGCGCTGCACGATGGGTAGAACCT